>CAZLOO010000308.1:0-3467 GCA_964561055.1 uncultured Halobacteriales archaeon | reverse complement strand
TTCGCGGTACAGCGACGGCCCGAGGTAGAGCTGCTGGAACACCCGGGTGAGCCGGTCGCGGTCCCAGCGGTCCAGCACACGCTCCCGGCAGTCCGGGTCTAGGGAGTCGGCCACCACCGCCCGCGCGGCATCCAAGCCGCCGCCGGTGGTTGCGACGATGTCGGTGAACGAGCCCGAATCGCGTCTCAGCCCCTCCTCCCGAGCCAGCAGGAACAACGCCAGCGCGTGGGTCAGCTCCCAGTCGTTGTTGAACCCGCCGGCTTCCTTGAATTGCTGGACCGTCCTCAGCCCGACGCTGTAGCCGTACACCCGCTCGACGGACTCGACGATCGCCCGCCGGTAGGAGTCGGTCACGTCGACGAGTACGCCGTCAATATCGAGTACCACCGCGTCGACGGCGAGGGTCACGCCCGACCACCTCCGGGCGTCCCCACCCCGCGTGCCAGGAACAGCGTGTCGCCCTCAACGGTCTCGCGGGCGACGGGGACGACGGTCGGGTCGCCGCCGAGCGTGGTGAACAGACAGTCCGCGCCGACCTCGCGTGCGACACCGGCAAGAGGCCGCTGTAGCTCCGGGGGGCAGTTGCGCATGTAGAGCGCGCCAGCGCCCTCGTACACGGCGAGGTCGGGGTCAGTGATGTCGTCGCGAACGAACTTCACCTTGTTGGGGGTGTCGCGATGCTCGACATCGGTGGCGACGACATGACAGTCTCGGTCGGCGAGCGCGGCCGCGAGGCCTGCGCGGTGACCGACACCCACCTCCACCAACCGCTCGTAGGTTGCAAGCCGCCTGACGACACTCGCGCACCTCGGTCGGGTCACGACGGGAAACTTATGTCGAGCGGTGCCTAATCGCTTTCCATGCACGTCGATATCGTGCCGATCGGCGAGATCGGCGGCGGGGTCAAGCGTGAGGCCTCGACCGGGCTCCGGGGGGTGTACGACTGCGACGTCACCGTCCACGCGGAGCAGCCGATCCCCGACGGCGCGTTCGACCCTGGGCGGAACCAGTACCGGGCCGAGGAGTTCATCGAACTCGCCTCTAACGTCGGCGACGGAGAAAAGAACATCGCCATCACCGACAAGGACCTGTTCTACCGGCGGCGCAACTACGTGTTTGGGCTAGCCTACTTGGACGGCAACGGCTCGGTCATCTCCACCTATCGCCTTCAGACCTCCTCAGACGGCGGCCGCGCCTCCAAGTCCGACGAGACTGTTTTCGCCGAACGCGTCCGCAAGGAAGTCATCCACGAGATCGGCCACACACTCGGTCTGGAGCACTGTGACAACAAGCGCTGTGTGATGAACTTCTCGCCGACCGTCCGCGAGGTGGATGTAAAGGAACAGCACCTCTGTGGCACCTGCTCGCGGCTCGTGCACTAATTTCGACCTTTTACTGCGTCGGTTCGCCGAAGGCCGCCCCCCTTGCAAAAGCTCGTCCACGCGAGCGCCAGCGAGCGTGGACTCGTCAAAGCAAGCTCTGACGGCGATCAAAAATACCTGCTCACTCGCCGCCTCCGGTGGCTTGCTCGCAGTGGGTGAGCCTCCCCGCCACCCACTTCCACTACCGCCCCCGAGTTCCGCTCCTGCCTGAGCTCACGGTCGGTCACGTCCCCGAACCATCGCCCGCTCCTTACGCCGTCCCATTCGCGCTCACCCCCAGCCAAGCACCCTGGGGAGGTCGTCGAAACCGCCGCCAGTGTACTCGTGGGCGGTCCAGCCGGCGTTCTGGGCGCCCTGGATATCGACCACGCGGTCGTCCCCGACCATCGCGTAGGCATTCGCGGGCAG
Source organism: uncultured Halobacteriales archaeon (assembly GCA_964561055.1). Lineage (GTDB taxonomy): Archaea > Halobacteriota > Halobacteria > Halobacteriales > Haloarculaceae > CAZLOO01. Next base: position 1,677 of record CAZLOO010000308.1, on the reverse strand, counting down.
GCGCTCCTCAGCCAGTCGGAAGGCGGCAGGGTCCGGCTTGGGCGCGCCGGCATCGTAGGCCGTCACGACGACGTCGAGCCGCGACTCAAGCCCGTGAGCGCGGAGTTTCCCGACCTGCCACTCCCGTGTGCCGTTGGTAAGCACGCCGAGACGGTACTCCTCGCCTAGCCGCTCCAGAGCTGACAGGGTCCCCTTGGGGAGCCGCGTTGCCTCGATCTCCGCCTCCCGGAGCGAGGCGACGAGTGCCTTCGGGTCGGCGTCGGCGCCGGTGGCGGCGAACGCCCGTCGGTACGGCTCCGGATCGCAACCCTCCAGCACCTCGAAGAACTTCTGATTGTAGCTGTCTATCCACTCCGGGCGGGTCCTGCCCTCGACCGTTCTAAAAACGTCGGCAAGGAGGTCACCGTAGCCGCGTTGGAACTCCAGCAGCGTCCCGTCGAGGTCGAAGAAGATGGCTCTCATGTCGGTGGGTCCGCTGATGGCGTCAAAACGGTTGCTCTTTTACAGGTCCAGCTCGGCCAGCTCGAACCCCTGCTCCGAGCAGAACTCCCGGGCGGCCTCCGTTCGGGGGCGTATCTCCTCGGGATCGTGGGAGTCGGTCCCGAGTGTCATCTCGACGCCGCGCTCGCGCAGTGCCGCGAGAAACGGGTCCGCGGGGTGGAACTCCCCGTACTCCCGGAGCACGCGTCCGGCGTTCAGCTCCGGTATCGTCCGCGAGCCGGCGAGCGCGTTGGCCACACGCTCGTACTGGTCCGCCGTCGCCAGTCCGCGGAGCTGACTGTTGCGCTCGGGCAAGTCAAGATGGGCGGCGACGGCGAACAGCTCCGACTCCACGAGGTCGATGACAGCGTCGTAGTATCCCTCGACGGCAGCACGGCGCTCGGCCTCGCCCGCGTCCGCGAACGGCCGCTCGGCCTGTACGTTCACGTCGTCGACGGTGTGGACGGAGCCGACAGCGTAGTCGAACCCTGCCTCCTCGAGGAACGCGGCGATGCGGTCGTGCTCCTCGGGGATGTAGTCCATCTCAACGGCGTCGAACACCCGGATATCGAACCACTCTCGGAGCCGCTCGATCGCCGACCGCCGGCGCTCGTAGGTAGCATCGAGTGTGAAGCCGAACAGCCGCTTCTCGCGACGCTGAGGCTTGCGAGCCGACACGTTGCAGTGGTCCGCGAACCCGACGCCGTCGAGGCCGGCCTCGGCGGCCGCCTCGGTCATCCGGTAGAGGAACGACCCGTCGGAGTAGTTGGAGTGGACGTGGTAGTCGATCACTGGTCGTCGTCCGGCGCGTAGTAGTACTCTCCCTCGCGTTTCTGCTGGCGGTCCAGCTGCGAGCCAGGCTTGTTGATACGCGGACGACCGGTGCGGCCGTCCCGCCGGAAGGTGACGTCGAGGTTCGCGAGGAACTCGTTCATCCCCTTGCGCATCCCTGTCGGTTGGCCAGCGCGGCCGTGCTCGGCGGGTTCGCCGTCGAACACCAGCAGCCGGTCGCTCAGCAGGTCGATCATGTAGATATCGTGGTCGATCACCATCGCGGTTGCATCGTTGTTCTCCGCGTAGCGCCGGATCGCGGAGGTTGCCCGGACGCGTTGTTCCACATCGAGATGCGCCGAGGGTTCGTCGAGCAGGTAGAGGTCGGCGTCCTCGGAAAGGCAAGCTGCTATGGCCACCCGCTGA
>CAZLOO010000307.1:0-3472 GCA_964561055.1 uncultured Halobacteriales archaeon | reverse complement strand
CGCGGAGCCGCTCGTGGACGGTCGGGAGATAGTCCTCCTCGATGAGGTCAGCCTTGTTGACACAGACCATCGACGGGAGGTACACCCGGTTGTCCATCAGCCCGTCCACGAGCTGGTCGATGGTGACGTTCTCGCGGATGGTGACGTCGGCGTTAACGTAGCCGTACTCCCGGAGCACCTGCTTAATCGTGGCGTCCTCGAGATCGGACTTGTTGGCGTTGATCGCGATACCACCCTTCGGGCGCTCGCCGACGCTGATGGAGGGGGGCTCGGTGTCCAGCCGCACGTGGTTCTTGTACAGCTCCTCCCGGAGCCGCTCGTACTGGTCGATTTCGAACACGGACAGCACGAACAACACCAGGTCAGCGGTCCGGACGACGGACAGCACCTCCGTCCCGCGGCCTCGACCGGAGGCGGCGCCCTCGATGAGGCCCGGCACGTCCAGCAGTTGGATGTTCGCCCCCCGGTACTGGAGCATTCCGGGGTTGACGTTGAGGGTGGTGAACTCGTAGGCGCCCACCTCGCTCTCGGCGTTCGTGAGGGCGTTCAACAGCGTGGACTTCCCAACGGAGGGAAAGCCCACCAGCGCGACGGTGGCGTCGCCGGTCTTCTCGACGGCGTAGCCGCTCCCGCCGCCGGAGCCGGACTGCTTCTCCAACTTCTCCTTTTTTTGTGCCAGCTTCGACTTCAGCCGGCCGATGTGCTCTTCGGTGGCCTTGTTGTACGGAGTGCTGGCGATCTCCTCCTCGATCGCCGCTATCTCCTCCTCCAGGCCCATTACTCGAATAGGGGCTGTCCGGCCCGAAAAAGATGACTACTCGCCCGTACCCCGTCCGTTATTGGCGTCCCCGCCATACTTCGGCCAATGACTGTCATTGAGGACGCCCATGCCGCCCACGGCGCGGAGTTCACCGACCGTAGAGGGCGGCGCGTGGTCGCGGAGTACGGCAGGCCGGAGCGAACCCATCGGGCGGTACGCAACGGCGTCGGTGTCGTCGAGTTCGGCTACGGTGTGGTCACGGTATCCGGCGACGACCGGGTCGAGTACGTCGACAACGCCGTCTCGAACCGCGTGCCCGAGGTCGACGGGGAGGGCTGTTACGCGCTGCTATGTGACCCACAGGGCGGTATCACGACCGATATGTACGTGTACAACGCCGGCGAGCGGCTGCTGGTCTTCCTCCCGCCGGACCGGGCCGCCCCGGTGGCGGAGGACTGGGCGTCGAAGACGTTCATCCAGGACGTCACCGTCGAGGAGTCGACGGACGAGTTCGGCACGTTCGGCGTTCACGGCCCGACCGCCACCGAGAAAATCGCAAGCGTGCTTCACGGCGCCAGCGCGCCCGAGGGCCCGTTGCACTTCGTCCGTGGATCGATGGGCGACGCGGGGGTCACCGTCGTCGCCGGCGACGACCTCGCTGGCGAGGACAGCTACACCGTTGTCTGTGCCGCCGACGGTGCGGAGGAGGTGTTCGACACGCTGCTCACCCGAGGGATGAACGCGACGCCGTTTGGCTACACCACCTGGGACACCCTCACCTTGGAGGCCGGGACGCCGCTGTTCCACACGGAACTGGAGGGACGGATACCGAACGTTGCGGGCGTTCGCAACGCGCTGGACTTCGACAAGGGCTGCTACGTCGGCCAAGAGGTCGTCTCCCGCGTGGAGAACCAGGGCCGTCCCTCCCGGCGATTGGTCGGGCTGGTCGTCGATGGGATGGTTCCGGAGTCCGGCGCGGCGGTGTTCGACGGAGATGCGTCCGTGGGGGAAGTCACCCGGGCCGCCGTCGGCCCCAGCCGCGGGGCGACACTAGCGATGGCGTACGTCCGGTTCGGTACCGACATCGGGGATTTGACCGTCCGGGTGAACGGTGAGGAGGTGCCCGCCGGGGGCGAGCCACTCCCGTTCGTTGAGGGGAGCGCCCGTTCGGCGCGGCTCCCGACATACCCGGAGTCCTAATCCACTGCCAGCGCGTCGCTCGCAGTACTCCACTGCCGCTTCATGTATAGGCAGTCGGCCGGCTCCTCGTACATCGTCCTGAACGAGTCGGAAACGGCGTCCAGCTCCGCCGGCACCCAGAACCAGTCGGCCGCGGCGTCGCTCCCCGCCCGGAGCGGGCTCCTCCGTGTCCTCGCGCTGGGCGGCATACAGCAGTATCAGGCTGTAGGTCTCATCGACGACTAGCCGGACGACGGCGTCAGACGGACTGCTCGTACAGCTCGTCACCAACGTGGTGGACGGAGTCGATCACCTTTCCGCTGTCCCCAGGTAGATCGTCGCCGTCCACCCGCGATCGACCGATTGCGAGCGCCTTCCTGTGGGTCTCCTCGACGATAACGACCATGTCGCCGGCGGCAATGCCCCCGTCGGCGTCCACGATCCCGGGGCGCATGACATCCGCACCGTCGGAGATAAAAGAGACGGCGCCGGCGTCGACGGTGACCACGTTGCGCTCGGGCGGAAACGCGTTGGCTCCCCGGACGGTGAGGAACGGCTCGTCGTCGAAGTACGCCACCAGCGGCTCCCCGTCGACCAGCACGAGGTCCGTCTCGGCGCTGTCGAACTCAACGCGCTCAAAGGAGTCGCCCTCGATGCGGACCGCGAGCGCGTCTTCGACGGCGTCGCGGACGCGACTCACCTCGTCGCTGCGGAGATGGTGGCGGGACTTGACCTGCATACCGGGTGGAGACGACCGGGGCGCAAAAGACCGCGCTCGCCCGCTCGGCTGGGGGCCGGCCCCCGGTGGTTCCGTCGAGTCCCACCGCGTGGGACCCGGGCGGAAAGAGTAAGTACCATGCCGGACAGCCTCCAGCAAGGAATGTTCGGTTCGCGGAACGGCGACGAGGTGACATGTGTCGCCTGCGGGCGCACCCTCGAGCGCAGCGAGGCCCGCGAGTACGACAAGGAGGGCGACCGTTGGTCTCGACGGGGCAAGGAGTTCGAACACCTCTGCAAGAGCTGTCACCGCGAACTCTGTCACCAGCCCCGGGACGAGCTGGAGGCGCTGTTAGTAGATATCGAGCGCGAGGGGGTCGACAGCCAGGAGGAGTTCCTCGCGCGCTACCGGGAGCTAGTGGACGAGCGCTACGGCCCGGCCGAGCGCAACTAAGCCGCCCCGACACGACTAACTGCCCGCCCCCGCTACCCCGGGCATGGCTGATACGGACGAACAGGCAGAGGCGGGTACCGCCGAGGGCCAGGGGCCGGTCACTATCGACGAGGAGATGGCCCGCCACCTGGCGAACAAGCGCGAGGAGCTGTTCGAGAAGTTCGAGATACCGGACGGGTTCCCGCCGGAGGTGCTGGAGGAGGCCGAGGCCCGCACGGAGGGGGTAACCCAGGAGATACAGGACGAGATCGACGAGCGCCGCGACCTCCGGGAGCTGACGACCTGGACGACCGACCCCATCGACGCCCAAGACTTCGACGACGCCATCTCCATCGACCGCCGCGATGATGAGTGGGTGCTGT
>CAZLOO010000306.1:0-3472 GCA_964561055.1 uncultured Halobacteriales archaeon | reverse complement strand
AGCCGGTCGAGGATGGCGTCCACCTGCCGTCGGAGGTGCTTGCGGCCGATACCGCGGCCGTTGGGGTCGTCCTCGCGGGCGGGCCAGTACACCTTCGAGGCGATGACGAACTGCTCGCGGTCGCGGTCGGAGAGCCAGTCGCCGATCCAGGCCTCTGAACGGCCGTCACCGTACACGTCAGCGGTGTCGATGAAGATACCCCCGGCATCGGCGTATGCGTCCAGCAGCTCGAACGCGCGTTCCTTGCCGACCTCCATCTCGCCGGTGTCCGTCTCGCGGCCGAATCGCCAGGTACCGAAGGAGAGTTCGCTGACAGCCGTTCCCGTGTTCCCCAGGGGGACGTACTCCATACGTCACTGGTCGGCCGGGCAGCGCTTAACCGCGGCGGTGTCCGTGTCCGAGAACCAGCGCGGCGGCGTTGAGACCGAGTAATGCGATAAACCGGATCAGTTCGGTCGTCGTCTCGAGACCGGTGGCGACCAGCGGCAGGTGGACCAGCGGGAGGAGGACGGCCAGCCAGAAAGAGAGCGCGACGACCGGTCGGACGAGCAGGGCTCGCAGGCGTCCTACGAGGGCCGCGAGGTCGACCGTCGGACGGGAGGTGTGGTCGGGGCGGAGCGGGGAACTGGTTGACATGGCTTCTATCGTGTCAGTATAGTGTACCCCTACCCTCATATATCCGATAGAGCCTTTAGCACGATTCGGGCCGTTTTATGCCGCCACTGCCAGGCCGCAGGACCTTTCATAAACGACGCTGAGGCGTTTAGATTCTTTACGAGACGTTTTGAGGCGGTATAGATGAACATCGGCTGGAAGCCCTTTCCACTCACCGTGGGGCCTGTCCAGCCTGAACCGCCGACCCGTAGGCGCGTGGACCGGTACCCCACAGCAGTCGGGTCGGGCGTGCGCTGCGAATAGGGAGTGTGACCGGTTCGCGTAACCAGAAAGTACTTGAACTACATTCCTTTAGACGCTTTTGGGGACAACCGCCACGTGCCAACCCTGCAAGGTCGTGCTACGTGCCACACTCACACCAACCGTGGCGTGCGGTCCCCGTTTTCCTTTTCGGGTGTCACTCCCGCAGTTGTTCAAGCAGCCGGTTCCGGGTAGCGTCGTCCAGGTCGCCAGCGGCCTCGGCCACGAACGGGCTCTCGGCCAGCGTCGCCAGCGCGCGGTTGGTCTTCTCGCGGACCCGCCGGACGGACTTCTCGACGGCCTCCACCGGTTCCTCGCGCTGTCGTGCAATCTCCTCGACGTTGAGGCCGTCGCGCAACCCCTCCGCGACGGCCTGCTCGCCGGTGCTGAGTATCGAGCGGGTCACTGACAGTGAACTGGGGTCTCCGGAACTTCAGTCGCGCGGTCCGCCGCCGAGGATCAGCACCCCCATCTCGTGGCTGCCGGCGGGTGTCCCGACGACCACGCTATCGACGACGTGTTCCCGGACCGCCTCGCGCCACTCCGCGACCCGCTGAAGATGGAGCTCCCGGTGGTTCTCCGGGGTGTAGGGGCGGTCGGCAGCCCGGAGGCGGTCCTCCGTTCCCGCCGGGGTGGGGAACTCCGGTGCATCGTCGTCCAGCAGGTCGTCGGGATACAGGTGGAGCGCGTCGGCGTTCCCCCCTTGCTCGATGTGGAGGCGGGCGCGCATCCGTCCGGAGAACGGCGGTGTCACGCGGAGGACGGCCGGGCGACCCTCCTCGCGAGACTGGACGGCGGCGACGACGTCCTCTAGGTGGACCGCCACCGACCGGATGACCGTCGGGTCCGGCTCCATACCGGGCGGCGGTCCGGCACCGACTTAACCCCCGCGGGCCAGCCGTCGCCATGGAGTGGGAGGAGACAGATGACGGCTGGTGCCGGGCGGACGGCGCCGCAATCTTGACGCTCCGCGAGACGGCTGACGGCCGGTGGGCGGTGACGCTGGACCGTCTGAAGCAGGCCCCCGAGGGACCGGCCTACCGCCGGGAGACGCTCGACAGCCGAGAGGCTACGGAGGCGTTGGCCGCCGACTGGCGTGATGAAGAGTGACATGCCTCCACAGCGGCTTTCGGGGGTCCCGCTGAACAGCCGGTATGGAGTGGGTCCTGCCCCCAGCTTTAGAGGAGGGTGATCGGGTGGCCGTAATCGCCCCGTCGGGCGGCGCGGCGGCACGGTTCCCGCACGTCCGCGATTTGGGGCTACGGCGGCTGCGCGAGCGATTCGGTCTGGAGCCGGTGCTCTTCCCGACGGCAGCCCGCGGGGATGAGTACCTGCGTGACCACCCGGAAGCGCGCGCCCGTGACATTGAGCGGGCGTTCGCCGATCCGGACATACGGGGTGTGATGGCGACCATCGGCGGCGACGACCAGGTTCGGGTGCTCCGGCATCTCGACACGGCCCTGTTCCGCGAGCACCCCTCCCGATTCTTCGGGATGAGCGACAACACCAACCTGGCGCTGGCGCTGTTCCGCGAAAGGGTGGTGTCGTTCTACGGCGGACAGCTGATGAACGAGGTTGCGACCCCGGAGCTGTCGGGGTACACGGAGCGGTACCTCCGGCGGGCGCTGTTCGACGACGCGCTCGGGAGCTACGAGCCCAGCGACGCTTGGACTGACGAGCCCTTCGACTGGGAGGACTCATCATATCCGCCTGCCGGGCGCGAGTACACTCCCAACGAGGGGCCCCGCTGGTTCGGGACCGGCTCGGTTGAGGGCCGGCTGTGGGGTGGCTGCCTGGAGGTCCTGCTGTGGGCGCTGGCTGCCGACCGGGTGGTGCCGTCGCCCGAGTGCCTGGAGGGAGCGGTGCTGCTGGTGGAGACGGACGAGGAACTCCCGGACGCCGACGACGTGCGCCGGGCGCTCACCTGCCTTGGCGAGCGCGGCGTACTAGAGCGGGTCGGCGCCGTCCTGGTCGGCCGCCCAGCGACCCGGAGCCACCTCTCGGAGCCGCCGGCGGCCGACCGCGAGCGGTACCGGGAACGTCAGCGTGACACCGTTCTAGAGTGGGTGCGCCGGTACAACGAGTCCGCGCCGATCGTTACCGACCTGGATGTCGGCCACACGACCCCAGTCGCGCCGCTGCCGGTCGGCGGGCGGGTGCAGGTGGACGCGGACGCACAGCACATCGAGTTTCTCCGACCGGCGTAGTCAGTCGAGCAGTGGTTCCAGGCGCTCGCGATGGACGGCGGCGGTATCGTTCCGTCCGACAGTTGGGTAGCGCGGCCGGGTGACTGCGCCGCCGGCGTCGACGGCTGACTGAATGATCGCGGCCGCGCGATAGAGCGGTCGGTACTCCCGGTAGCGCGGTGGTAGGCCGGTCGCCTCGCGGTAGCCATCGTGGAGTGCCGCCCGTACCTATCCGACGCGGTCTCTACCTGAAGTGTCAATCTGTCGTGAGGTGGTCGGTCTTCGCGAAAGAATTCCGGCAGAGCGGCAGCGACTCCCCGCCCCAGTCGAGTAGCGCCGCACCCCGGTCGTCGTGGAGGATTGTGTTTCCA
>CAZLOO010000305.1:0-3482 GCA_964561055.1 uncultured Halobacteriales archaeon | reverse complement strand
GCGTGCCCGGCGGCGACCGCCATTCCCCCATCCGCCAGCGCGAGCCCGAAGACGTTCGTCGCCAGCCGCCCGCCAACGGGGAGCCGCCACGCTTCCCGGGCGCCGTCCGCGGTCCGGCGCAGCGCCGCCAGCTCCGTCCTAGCGTTGGTCGGAACGAGCAGCTCCATCTGGCCGTCCCCGTCCAAGTCGCCCGCCAATCCGCCGTCAAGATTCCGCGAGCCGATGGTGTGACTGGAGTAGCCCGGCAGGGTCGCGACCCGCTCCAGCCGCCCCTCCCGCTCGCGGTAGAACTCCGCCGTCCCGCCGATGTGTGGCGTGAGCACGGCCGCAAGCTCCCGCTCCCCGCCGGGGCCGAACGGCGCTACAGCCAGCTGGTGGCGCCATCGGAACCCCCCACCGACCGGTGGGCCGGCCGCGACGCGCTTCCCATCCGGGTCGTACGCCACCACCCGAGCGCCCTGCGCACGATCGCTCACCGTGACGACTACCCGCTTGTCGGCGAGACGGCCGATGATGGGCACGATACCCTCCACGACCGCCGGTGCCGGTACCCTTGTCTCGCGGGCAACCGAGAGCCCGTCCGTCGTGTCGAGCACCATCAGCCGTCCGGCCTCGGTGGCGTCGCCAAGAACTGCGTGCCCGTACCGGCCGGTCGCTCCGCCGAGGACGTACGCGCGGTCCTCCTCGATGGCGACCCGGGCGTCCGGGAGAGCGTCGACGGCGACGGACTCACGCGCACCGTCAGGGTCGAGGCGCACGACCTCGCCGTCGCTACCGACGAACAGCAGCGCCCCGTCATCCAGAACAGTCGGACAGGCCAGCGGCGACAGCCCCTCCGGCGGCCCCACGAGTTGCGGCGTTCCGCCCTCCAGGGTTAGGACGGGCGGCATCCCCTCGGGGAGTGACTCCGGGGTCACAGGGAGTGGTTCGGCCTCTCCCTCCCGGACGTGGAATGCCGAGGCCGCGCCGTCGCCTTCCACGACGGTCCACGCGCTCCCGGTGTCGGTAGGCCTAGCGAGTAGCCACGCTGGGTCCGACACCGGGAGCTCCACCGGGTCAGCGTCTGGGAGCTCTCCGCGCCCTCCGACCAGCCGGTTCCCCGAAGCCCGGAGGGTGGTATAGGCGTGGCTCTCCTCCACGGGAGTCACGGTCACCCCGCCTGCGTCGTTCGTCGTGCCGACGGTCGCCTCATCGGGGGCCGCAGCACACCCCGCGAGGGCGGCGGCCGCAGCCGCGAGCAGGCCACGCCGGGATTGTTTCATACCAGCCTGCCGGGTGCGGGCGACATAGGCCCACCGCGGGTGTGTGTAGCTACTCCCGGTGACAGCCAGGAAGGGACGGAGTGCTCTCGCGACTGTGGTAGGCCAGCCGGTCAGAACGTCGATAGTTCGCCGTCGATGACCTGCTCGGTGATGGCGGCGACGTCCGCGAGCTCACGGTCGACGATGCGCTCGACGGCCGGGCGGACATCCGCGACGGCCACGCCGTCGGCGGTCACCACTGACGCGTCGGCGACGTGTGGGCGGTCGATAGGCTGGCCAATCTGGCTTAGCAGCCGCACCCGTATCTCCCGGATGCCGTCGACCTCCTCAACGACCGCGCCGGCGATTTCCGTTGAGAGGAGGTTGTAGATCTTCCCGACGTGATTGACGGGGTTCTTTCCGGAAGTGGCCTCCATCGACATCGAGCGATTAGGCGTTATCAGCCCGTTGGCGCGGTTGCCCCGACCGACGGAGCCGTCGTCGCCCTGCTCGGCGCTGGTGCCGGTGGTCGTCAGATAGATAGAGCCCTCCTCGTAGTCGTCAGCCGTGTTGACGTGCACCGACACCGGTCGGTCGGTGTGCTCGCCCGCGAGATCCCGCACGAACTCCCGCACGGAGTCCACCGCCTGACGGTACTCGGCCATTCCGTCGACGTAGGCGTCGACGACCGCCGCTGCCACCGTTACGTCAATACGATCCCCCTCGCGTTTGCCCATCACCTTCACGTCCGGGCCCAGTTCCGGATGGTCGTCGGCGTAGCTTCCGTTGAGCCGGCGTTCGGTATTAAGCACGATTCGTTCGGTCTCGGTCAGCGGCGCGTGGCCAACCCCGAAGCTCGTGTCGTTGGCCATCGGCACCCGGCCCTCGTCGCCGAACACTTCCTTCAGATCGCCCGATCCCTCGCCGAGGCGGGCCTCGACGGTAATCTGCGTGCCGAAGTCCAGGTCAGGCACCAACTCGCGGAGGTACTCCCGGGCGGCCTGAAGGGCGATGGTTTCAGCGGGGAACGTCTCGCCGCGGTACTCCTTCGTCGCGCGGCCAGTGATCAGCAGGTAGATCGGCTCCAACACCTCGCCGCCGCCGAACGCAGGCGCGGCGTCGCCCGCGACCAGCTGTGCCTCGTCGGTGTTGTAGTGCAGCACCGTCCCGAACCGCTCGATGTACTCGCGAGCCAGCGCGCGTGAGACGGCCTCGGCGATGCCGTCACAGATGGAGTCCGGGTGGCCAAGCCCCTTGCGCTCCACTATCTCCACCGCTTGGTCCTCCACCGCCTGCCCGGCGACGGGCTCGACACGGATGTTCCGCTCGCTCATTGCCGGCACGACGGCCGAGCGCTTACTATAACTTGCGGAAACTTTCTTCTGCCGTCGAATAACCACAGTGCATTATCCAGTCCCGTCAGCCTCCCCCTCGTCCTCATCAAGCACCATCCCTAAGTACGACTCTCGGATGCCGTCCTTGGGGTCGAAACCGAGCTCCCGGGCCAGTTCGAAGGCCCCGTTGCGAGCCGCCTCCAGATCCTCGCTCTCGCGCTCTATCTCCACGAACTGCCCGACGTCGGTCACCTCATCCAGCACCACCGTGTAGCCATCCACGGTATAGCGCTCCCGGCGCTTCTCGACGGTCGCGGCCGGCTCGAACCCCAGGCGCTCCAGCGCAGTCGCGAGCGCCTCCGGGTCACCGATGGCCGTCTCCGCCTCCTCACGGCTCTTGGAGACCTCGTCCACCAGCGGCCCCTTGTAGGTGAGAAGGGTAGCCGCACCGTTCTCGTGCTCCTCCCGACGCACCCGCAGGGCCTCGTCTGTCTCCGCGAACGACCGGTGAGGGGCGTCGTAATACGTGTCCCGCTGAAGGACCGTGTCGACGTGGCGACCGCGCGCCTCCATCCGCGGCCGCACAGCAGTGTGGTCGGCCCGGAACTTCACCTCGACCTCGTACATACCCTTGAGGGGGTCCGGCGGGGATTAGTGGTTGTGCTCCCCGGGCGTCACAAGGGTTCCGACGCCCCTAAGCCGATCACTGGCCAAGCTACTGCCAGATGGCCCCGCGCTTGCTGCATTACTCCGATCTTGAGGGGGTGTTCGATCACCCGGAGCGGGTCGCCAGGCTGTCGGGGCTGGTGAAGGATCTCAACCGCTCCGACAGCCTCGTCCTCGGGACCGGCGACAACACCGCACCGGGCGTGCTGTCGATGGTGACCGACGGAGCGGCAGCGCTCCC
>CAZLOO010000304.1:0-3494 GCA_964561055.1 uncultured Halobacteriales archaeon | reverse complement strand
GGCGGTACGGCCCCGTCACGGAGGCGGACGAGGAGAGCTGGGACGCCATCCTGGGCGTGAACCTGAAGGGATACGCATTCTGTGCGAAACACCTGATACCGGGGATGGCGGAAAGCGGTGGTGGCGCCATCGTCAACATCTCTTCGATCCACGCCGAGGTGGGCCGTCCCGGGATGGCACAGTACGACGCCACGAAGGGGGGTGTGCTGTCGCTCACCCGCTCGCTGGCCGCCGACCACGGCGACCAGGGGATACGGGCTAACGCCATCCTCCCGGGACCAGTGCTGACGGAGTTCCACATCAAGGAGCGCGGGATGGACCCCTCGCTGACTGAGCCGTCCGGTGATGGGCCGGGAATAATGAACCGCTGGGGCGAACCGCGGGAAATCGCCGACGGCGTCCTGTTTCTCGCCTCCGATGCCTCCTCGTTTATGACCGGCCGGAAGCTGCTGATCGACGGCGGCACGGGCTTCGAGATGGACCCAGTGTAGGCACCCGTGGTTTTACCAGGCCGTCAGCCAATCCCCGACGCATGCCAGGCGAGGGCAGGGTGCGCCGGGACGACGCTGTGACCGCGCGGGAGGCCCGCCGATGACCATCCACGCCAACCGCCGGGCGGCACTGTTCGACCAGCTCCCCGAAGGTTGTGCCGTGCTCCTCGGGCCAGGACCGTCGCTGCGCTATCTTACCGGCTACGGATTCGACCGGGCGGCTTGGGGGGAGGACCCGCCGGTGGCCGTCGCGTTGACCCCCGACGGTGGCGGGGCCGTCCTCCCGGAGCTGGAGGCGGACAACGCCGCGGCGCTTCCCTGCGAGCTATTCACCTACGATGACAGCCCAGAGGAGGCAGCCGCCGCCCTCGCGGCGGCGGTGGACCTGACGGGTGCGGCGGCCGATCCCACCTCCTTGCGGCTCCGAGAGGCGACGCTGCTGCCAGGGGACCCGCGGGAGTATCGGGACGCCACCCCGAACCTAGCGGCGCTTCGGGCACGGAAGGACGAGCGCGAGCGGGAGATCTACCGCGAAGCCGGGCGCATTACAGACGACGTGCTCGAGGCGGCTCTGGAGTGGCTGAATCCGGGGACGACCGAGCGCGAACTCGAGCGGTACGTCGAGCGGCAGGTATTGGACAGCGCCGCCGACGCGATCGGCTCCGGGGTTGTCACCTCTGGGCCGCGGACGGCGGTGGTCCAGACCGACACCACCAACCGGGAGTTGCAGGCCGACGAGCCGGTGCTGATCGACACCGGCGTCGTGTACGAGGGGTACTACACCGACATTACACGGACCGTCGTCCCCAGGGAGCCGACCGACCGGATGCGCGACGTCCACACCGTCGTCCGGAAGGCAGCGGAGGCCGCCCGCGAGGCGGCTGAACCAGGGCTGACGGCGAGCGAACTGGATGCCATCGCCCGGGACGTTATCGAGGAGGCCGGTTACGGCGAGGCGTTCCTCACGGGACTCGGCCACGGGGTCGGCTTGGACAGCCACGAGGCGCCGGTGCTGGAGCCGGGCAACGACGTGGTTCTCAAGGCCGGGAACGTCGTCACCATCGAGCCAGGTATCTACATCGACAACGTCGGCGGCGCCCGCGTGGAGGACGACGTGCTGCTGGTCGATGAGGGGTCGGAGACGCTGACGGAACTGGACCGCTCGGTCGACGCAGGGCAGTAGCGGGCCGGCGGATCACTCCTCGGGGAGTATCTTTCCCGGGTTGAGCACGTTGTTGGGGTCGAGCGCGCGCTTTATCGAGCGCATCGCCTCCACAGCCGCCTCGCCGTGCTCGGCGGCGAGGTACTCCTGCTTGCCGAGGCCGACCCCGTGCTCGCCGGTGGCGGTACCGCCCATCTCGATGGCGCGCTGGACGATCCGTTTCGACACCTCATGGCCGTTCTCGACCATCTCCGGGTCGTTCGGGTCGACCATCACGATATAGTGGACGTTGCCGTCGCCGGCGTGGCCCAAGCAGGGTACCAGGATGTCGTACTCGGCACCGACTTCCTTCGCGTAGCGGACGATGTCAGGGTACCTGCTGAGCGGCACCGTCACGTCGCCTGGTGTGAGCGGCGAAAGGTCCTCCCGCCACGGCTCAAAGGCATCGGCCATCTCCCGGCGAGCCTCCCACAGTTCCGCCATCTCGGCGTCGCTCTCGGCGACCTCGAACCGCTGGACGCCGTGGTCCTCGAACACCGTCCTGCAGAACTCCACCTCCTTCTCGATGCCGTGGTTGGCGTGAAACTCCAAGAAGACGAGCGGCTGGTCCGGCAGGTCGGTATCCAGGTACTCGTTGGTGATCTCCGCCGAGAGGGCATCGACCAGTTCGATCTTCGCCACATCCACCCCAGACCGGACGGCGTCGACGACCGCCGCGCTGGCGTCCTCGAGGTCCTCGAACACGGCCCGGCCACCCCACACTTGCTTTGGGAGCCCCGCCAGCCGGAAGGTGGCGCGGGTGATCACCGCCAGGGTACCCTCGCTGCCGACGATGAGGTCACGCAGGTTATAGCCCGCGGAGGTCTTGACCCCCTTGCTGCCGGCGGTCATCACCTTTCCGTTCGGGAGCACCGCCTCCACCTCCAGCAGCCAGTCGGCCACCTCGCCGTACTTCACCGTCTTCATTCCGCTGGCGTTGTTTGCCAGCATCCCACCGATGGTTGAAATCTTCCCGGAGGACGGCAACGACGGGAGTACCAGCCCGTGGCGCTCCACGGCGTCGTTTACCTCCTGGCCCAGGATTCCGGGCTCGACATCCACCTGGCGGTCTTCCGGGCGGATCTCGAGCACGCTGTCCATCCGGGTGAGATCCAGCGTGATTCCCTTTCGGACCGGGACGGCGTTGCCCTCCAGGCTCGTGCCCGCGGCATAGGGGGTGACGGGGACGCTCCGCTCGTTGGCCGCCTCCATCACTGCCGAGACGTCGGCTGTCGACTCAGGCCAGACAACCGCGTCCGGCATCACGGCGTCGTCGTCGTCGGTTCCCCAGTCCGTCGAGCGCTCCTTCCGGTCGGCGGTCCCTCGGGAAATCTGGTCCGGGTCGAGGATCCCCTCAAGGAAGTCCGTGTCGTGTGCCAATGACATACAGCCGCGTTCGGCGGTACGCGGCTAAAGCGTGTCGCAGGGGGCGGTCAGATAACCCCCGCGTCGACCAGCGACTCGTAGCGCCCCCGCGGGAGGTCCAGTTCGCCGAGGAACACCACCTCGTTGTGGGCACCGTGGCGCGGGCCGGCGTGGCTGAGGCCGCCGGGCGTACGCCCCAACTTCGGGACGGGCGCGAGCGTCCGGAACCGCCCGACTTGATCGTCATCGAGAGCGACGACGTTCTCCCGGGCCCGGACGTGCTCGTCCTCGACGGCGTCACCGATGTCGTTGATCGGCCCGGCAGCGGTGTCGTGCTCGTGGAGCACCGCGAGCGCCTGGTCAGTGGTCCGCTCGGCCGTCCAGGACTCCACGATGGCGTCCAGGGCCTCCACGTTGGCGACCCGGTCGGCGTTCGT
>CAZLOO010000303.1:0-3504 GCA_964561055.1 uncultured Halobacteriales archaeon | reverse complement strand
TCTGTGCGGCCCACGACATCCCCTGCTTCGTCGACGGGATGGGCGTGCGGGTGACCGAACTGCTGCGCGCCCATGCCGACTTCCTTCGGGATGGCGACGCGTTTCGACGGGCGGCGAGCCATGCCCGCTTCGTCACCGGCGGTGACGGCCAGCGCGAGCGCATTCTCCAACAGGAAGGGGTGGTCATCACCACCTCGGGGATGCTCAGCGGCGGGCCGGCGATGAGCTACGTCCCAATGATCAGCGGCGATCCGACAAACAAGATCACCCTTACCGGCTATCAGGTGGAGGGCACCCCCGGGCGCGACCTGCTGGAGACCGGCGCCGCGGAGATCGACGGGCGCCGGATGCCCGTCAGTGCGCAGGTCGAGAGCTACGACTTCTCGGCGCACGCCGACCGCGACGGCCTGCGCTCGTTCCTGGAGAGCTACCGCGACACGCGGGTGCTGGCGGTCCACGGCGACCGCTGCGAGTGGTTTGCCGGTCAACTCCGGACGAACGGCTTCGACGCGGCGGCGCCGGAGCTGGGCGACACCGTCGTCTGCTGAGCCGGCCGTCCGGAAACTCTTATTTCTTGTCTGGAAGGAGTAGGCTCGATGGCAGAGGAAAGCGAGCGAATCGGCGCCGTTGGCGAGGACGCGCTGCTGTCGCTCCCGGAGAAGTGGACCGAGACCGGCTTCAAGCGCGACGAGTACGTCGTCGCCGGCGTGCGGAACGAGGGACTGGCGGCCACTCTGGAGGGTCAGGACGAGGTAACCACCGCGGTGGTGCCGGTCGCCGTCGAGCACACCGCCCGTGGGAAGCTGTCGGTCAAGCGGCTAGGCGGCGACACGATGGTCCGAAGATCGACCGTCCCGCCGGAGACGGTCGTCAGCCGGCGGCCCGGCTTCGCGACGGAGCTGACCTACGAGCGGGGCGGCTCCGAGCGCTCGACCGCCTACACCGTGGCCGAGGACGCCGACGACGCGCTGGCGGTGGCCTGCTGGCTAGCCGCCGCCGTCGCGCGGGGGCGCTCGCCCGACCGGGCCGCCCGGCGCCACCGCGGCACGGACGGCACCAGTGACGACGTACGGGTGACTGGCGCGCTCCGCGGGACGGCCGACCGCTGTCTGGTCTCCGGGCGACCCACCTCCAGCCACCCCGTCGAACTACCGTTCCGGTACGCTCCACTGCTGGCGGGCTACCCTACGACCTTCCGGGACGTACCGGCGGTACCCAGCCGGGTCGGCGGCCTCCGGGCGGTGCTCTCCCACAGCGCCTGGACGGAGCACGACCTCGAGGAGGCCGCCTTCGAGTCGCCGCTTGAGCGGGAGGCTCCCGGGGAGTACCGCCTCTCGCCGGCTGTCGTGGCGGCGGTCCGGGGCGGCCCGGCCGAGCGGGTCGGTTACCGAGAGATGGGCGCTGAGGGATAGTTCTCGGGTATTACACACAGCATCCCGGTACTCAAGCACACAGGGGAGGGGGTGACGGCATGAACCATGGAGCGGCGTGCGGTCGGTGTCGGCTGATGGTTACGTCCGGCCCAGGCCCGCCAGAGCGCCGCCGCCAGCGCGACGCTGTTCGCGCTGTATCCCGTCGTCGACATCACTATGCACTGCTGGGCGGCCGCCCTGTCGTCGGTCCGGAGCTTGTGGCCGCGGAGGCGTGGCTCCTCGTCGCCTTCGAGCTAGCGTGGGTGGATTCGTGGCTGTGTCCAGCCGCGAGGCCTACCGGGGCGGCGGTTCGCACTCCCGGTCCTCGGCCCGCTGGCCGCGCGGTAGCTACTCACTCTCCTCGACGGCCTCGGCACTCTCGACGAGTTCCGCCGCGAGAGTGCGGGCCTGCTCGGCGCTGAGCGTGACGCTGTCAGCGTGGGCTGGGAGCTCCGTCAACCCCGACGGGTCTAGCTCCACTTGCAGGCTGACGTGGTCCGGGTCGTTCCGGGGCGTCGACACGTTCAGCGTCGCAGGCGCGGATTCCTCGAAGCCGTGGCCCTCAGCGCGGCCCTCCAGCAGGTCCAGTGTCGTGTACGCGTTGATCTTCATGATGCGGTCGGCCATACCCGCCATGAGGACGGCCCGGAGGTAAGCGTGTCCGTGTCCACGTCCGATGGCGGCGTCAGCGGCCGAAGCGGCGCTGGCGTTCCTGATAGTCCCGCACTGCCCGGAGATAGTCCCGCTGGCGGAAGTCCCGCCAGTTGACGTCGGTAAAGTAGAGCTCCGAGTAAACGGATTGCCAGATCATGAAATCGGAGAGCCGCTCGGCGCCGGTCTTGATAACCAGGTCCGGCGCCCACGGGAAGACGAGCTCCGCTTCGATGGTGTCATGATCGATGGCGTCGCTGGAGAACTCACCTGCTCTGACGCGGCTGGCGACCCGACGGACGGCGCCGGCAAACTCCGCCTTCCCACCGAGGCCGACCGAGAGCTGTATCGGCGTGTCGGCGGGCTCGTCGTCTCCGGGGCCGCGCACGGACAGCGGCCGAGGGGCGTCGACGTCCGCGAGCTCCCGGCGGAGTGTGGGAACCGCGGCCTCATCGAGCACGCTGGCGTACACCGCCACCCGCTCGGCGTCGGCGTCGAACGCCCACTCAAGGAACTCCGAGAGGGTGTCGTAGGCGCCCTGCTCCAGCAGGTCACGTTCGGTGAGGACCAGCGCTACGCTCCGGGGCGGGTCGCCGGCGTAGCGCGTCCGGGCGGCGAGATAGCGGTCGTACAGGCTCACAGCTGGTGGTTCTCGTGGACCGGTAAACGTCCTGTGGCTCGCACGGCTCAGTCGTCGGCCGGGACAGCGCTGTCGACCGACGTCGATAGTGGCGTCCGCTCGACGACGGTACCGTCGTAGGTGGGGTACTGCTCAACGATCTCTCCCCGCTGGAGGTCGCCCTCCTCAATCATCTCTTCCAGCAGCCACCACGCCAACTCCACGTGCTCGGACTTGACGGCGTAGAATTCCTCGGGGACGCCCAGCTCTCGCAGGCGGGTCTCCCCGACCCAGGCCTTGCCGTAGACAAGCGTGCCGTCGTCGGTCACCTCGTCGAAGGCGCGCCGGACGTTGCGGGCCATCCGTTTGAGCCGGTTGCGGTGCTGGGCGGCGTCCTTGAATACGCTGGTACAAAAGTACACCTTGGGATGCTCGCCCATCCCCTCCAAGGCGTCGTGGCTCCCTTCGACAGCACTCATGTGGCCCTCCCGGAGATCGTAGCCGGCCTCCTGCATCCGCCGGAAGTTCCCCTGGCTCATTTCGAACTCATTGACGTTGCAGAACTCCGCGGCTCCCTCGTCGAGGAACTCCAGGAACTCCTCCTCGGCACGGATGCCGGGAATCTCGAAGGCGGGGGTCAACCCCTCCTCGCGGGCGACGTAGAGGATCTCTTCCCACTCCGTGTCGTGGAGGTTGCCCCACTGCTCGTAGGGGGGGTGGAAGCGTATCTCGTCGAGACCGGCCTCAGCGAGTCGGCGCATGTTCTTCCGGCCGCCGGTGATGCCGGTGTAGAGGTGGGTGTGGTGGTCCTCGCCGAACTCC
>CAZLOO010000302.1:0-3508 GCA_964561055.1 uncultured Halobacteriales archaeon | reverse complement strand
GAGGCCCGGTCCGCAGGCGAGATATCCGACGCCTGTGATATCGCGCTGTCGACGACCTACCGGAAGCTCCACCTGCTCACCGACGCGGACTTGCTTGAGGAGCGCATCCGCGTCCGCCGAACCGGCAAACACGTCAGCGAGTACTACCGGATCGTCGAACACGTTACCATCACGATAACCCCAGCGGGCGACACGGAATTGGTGGTCATCAGGCGGTGACACCCCGCCCTGATGGCCGGCTCGGCCGCCGCTAGCCGCGGGGCTCGTCCCTGGAACCCTACCGCCTCGCTCGTAGTCCGGTTCCGCCCTGCGGCCGCGGCCAGCCGGTCGTCGTACGCAGACGGCTTGATTACGGTGTCGTGCATCCGGCTGTGCCCGGCGCCGCAGACCTCTGAGCAGCACAGCTGGGTCACCGCCCTCGAAGACGCGGCCAGCGCGGTCCCGGGGCTGCTCGGATAGAGGGGTTTCTTCTATCGCTCACTCATCAGGTGAGCCATGGTTCTCTCGGCGGTGCTGGTGGACGTGGGCCTGATGGCCGTGGGCGTGGTGGCGCTGTGGCGCGGGGCGGCGCAGTTCGTCGCCGGCGCGGGCCGTCTCGCCCGGTGGATGGGGCTCTCGGAGCTGGTCATCGGGCTGACAGTGGTCGCGTTCGGCACGTCTGCACCGGAATTCGCCGTCACCATCGACGCCGCGCTGGCGGCCAGCACGGACATCTCCGTCGGCAACGTCGTCGGCTCGAATATCCTCAACCTGGGGTTCATTCTCGGCGGAGCCGCCCTGATACGCGCGATGCCCGCCTCGGAGGACCTGATACAGCGCGACGCGGTCGTGCTGGTCGGCTCAACAGTGCTGGTTTTCCTCTTGCTGGCTGATCTCCGGGTGAGCCGTTCTGAGGGGCTGGCGCTGATGGCGCTGTTGGTCGCGTACCTGCTCGTGCTGGCCCGGAGCGACGCCGATCGGCTGGGCGAGGCCACCGACTCCGGAGCGGAACGGTTCCGCTCGCTGGACGTCGTCCGGCTGGTCGGCGGGCTCGCCGTCGTCGTCGCCGGCGCGCACGTGCTCGTGCTGTCGGCGTCGGATCTCGCCCGCGTGGTCGGCGTCTCCGAGTGGGTTATCGGCATCACCGTCGTCGCCCTCGGTACCTCGACCCCGGAGCTAGCGACGTCACTGGTCGCCGCCCGGAGCGGCCGAAGCGGGCTTTCGGCGGGCAATCTCGTCGGAAGCTGCGTGTTCAACTTCCTCGGCGTGCTCGGCGTCGCCGCCGTCATTCAGCCGCTCCCGGTGAGCGCCACCGCCCTCGACAGCATGTGGTGGCTGCTGGTGATCGTCGTCGTCGCGGCGTTCCTGTTCTGGTCCCGGAGCGTGCTCTCCCGCCGGGAGGGGGGCCTGCTTGTCGGGCTGAACGCGGTCAACTGGATCACGAACCTCCTGCCGTAGCTACTCCTCGCCGGGACCGCGCACGGGTAGCGCCGACGTCTTGACGGTGCGGACGATCCGCTCGGCGACACTGCTCAGCAGCCAGCGGCTGACACTTCCCCGGCCGCGAGTGTCGACCATCAGCAGCTCCCTGTGTACCTCCTCTGCGTACTCCGTGACGGTGCAGGCGACCGCCTCGCTCTCGCGCACCGCCCGGACGAACGGCACGCCGGCTGTCTCCGCACGTTCTTCGACCGCCGAGAGCAAGCGTTTCCGCTCGCGGAGCGCCTCCAGCACCGGAACCGTGTCCATTCCACTCCCGACGCGCTGAACGGACAACCGGTGTCCACCACGTTCAGCTCGTTGAGTTCCGCCGTGGAGGCTGGCAACGCTGGGAGCGTGCTCCAGCACGGCCATCGACGCCACGCTCCTATCGGTCGCGACTACCACCGTGCGATATACACCTTTGCCCCCGACGACCGTGGAAACCTGTTGTCCGCGGAGGGGCACTGCTGCTTCAGTTCCGCCGGAGGGCGGCGTTTAATACCGGGCGCAACCGAAGCGCCATCCATGCAACCGCACGACGGCAGCCCGGAGACGGGGGGTCCCTACCCGCCGGTTCCCCCGGCGGACGCTACTCCCGCCCGCCTGCTGGTCGTCCCCGGCGCCGTCGCCCGTCGGTTCCACGCCGACGTGCTGGCCGACGCCGTCGGCGCGACCGGCCCGGATGCCGTCGTTCCGGCCGGCCCCGAGGGGTCGGTCGTCCGGCCGGCGCTCCGGTCGGTGGCTGACCTCCCCGTGTTGACTCCCGGACGAGGGATGTCCGCCGACGTAGAGCGCGCCGGCGACGGGGTGGCTGTCGTCGCACCCGGCGACAGCCGAGAGCCCCCCGCGCCCGCTGCCGTCGACGGTGCCCGCCAGCACTGTCTCGTGACCGACGCGCTGTCGCTGTCGGTGAACCCCCATCACCGTGAGACAACCCTAAAGGGGCTGGCGGCGTACGCGGACCTCCCGGCTGACTGGCTGACCGAGCCGGTCACTCACCTCTCGACGGCGCTGCGCCCGGGCTACCGGGGGACGTGGAAACTGCCCGACGGGGGGCGGCTCACCGTCCACGGCGCGGGCGTCCCGACCGGGCGGCTCGGCGCCGGCGAAGACCGCTCGGCGCCGGCGCTGGTCGCGGTCGACCTGTTCCACAACGGCGCCGTCACTACCGAGCAGCTCCCCCCCGACCGCTTCGGGCTCCGGGGGCTGACCGGGGTGGGTGAGCGCCGCGCCGAACAGCTTCGGGAGGCGGGATTCACGGACCGGGAGGCCGTCGCCGACGCACCCCGTGGGGCGCTCGCAGAGCTGCCCGGTTTCGGGGACAGCACCGCCCGACAGGTGCGCGCCTCTGCACGGGCCATCGCCCGCGGGGAGGTGGTGCCGACCGGCAACGCGCCGTTCCCGGACGGCGAGCCGCTGTTTGTGGACATCGAAACGGACGGGCTGACCGCCTCGACGGCGTGGCTGGTCGGCGTACTCGACGGGGACCGCTATCTCGCCTTCCGGGAGCAGGAACCGGGTAGTAGCGACCACATCGAGGCGTTCCTCTCGTGGCTGGAGGGCGAACCGGGCCGGCCGGTGGTGGCGTACAATGGGAGCGGGTTCGACTTCCCCGTCCTGCGCGAGCAGGTGGTCGAGCACTGTCCGGACCGTCTTGAGGAGTGGGACGGCCGCTACACCTTCGACCCGCTCCAGTGGGCAAAGGACGGCAACGCCGCGCTCCCGGGCCGGACCAACCGGCTTGAGGCCGTCGCGGGGGCGCTGGGCTGGACGCCGAGCACCAGGGGGCTGGACGGCGCGACGGCAGCGGAGACGTACCTCACCTGGCGCCGACAGGTCCAGAGCGAGGGGGCCACGTCGCCGCCGGACTGGGACCGCCTGAAGGCATATTGCGAGGACGATGTCCGTGCGCTGGCGACCGTCTACAACGCCCTCCGGGAGGCCGCCGAGAGCCCGACGAGCGCCCCTACCGGCGCCGGCTCCGCCCAGGGATCGCTGTCGGACTTCAGCTGAGATGTCCCGGGACCTCCTCTCCGAGCGGGCGCTG
>CAZLOO010000301.1:0-3530 GCA_964561055.1 uncultured Halobacteriales archaeon | reverse complement strand
ACCCTCGACGTCCATCGTCTCGACGGACAGCTCTAAGTCATCGCTATCGCCGTTGCCGGCCGCCAGCGACTCCACGTCGTCCAGCCCCAGCATCTCTCTGGTCTCTTGGTTGAACTCCAGCGACTTCAGTGGCTCCCCGCCGCCGGCGTCCCCACCGGTGAGGTGGTTTCCGTAGCGGCCGACCAGCGACGTGAGCTCTTGGGGGAGCACGAACGTCGTCGATGGCGAGCGACCGATCTCGGCGAGGGTTTCCATCCCCTTCTCGATGACGGCGCGTTCACCCATCGACTCCGCGGAGCGGGCCCGCAGCACCGTGGCGATGGCGTCACCCTGAGCCTCCAGAATCTGGCTCTGCTTCTCGCCCTGCGCGCGGATGATACTGGACGCCTTCTCGCCCTCGGCGCGCTCGACGGCCGAGCGGCGCTCGCCCTGTGCCTCCAGTATCATCGCGCGGCGACGCCGTTCAGCGGAGGTCTGCTGTTCCATCGCGTTCTGTACGCCCGCGGAGGGCATCACTTCGCGCACCTCGACCGCCTCCACCCGGACTCCCCAGGCGTCGGTGGGCTCGTCTAGCTCCTTCCGGATGCGGGCGTTGATTTCCTCTCGGCGACTCAGGGTTTCGTCGAGTTGCATGTCGCCGATGACCGCACGCAGGGTGGTCTGTGCCAGCATCAGCGTCGCCCGGCGGTAGTCGTCTACCCCGAGAAACGCCCGGTGGGGGTCCATCACGCGGATGTAAAGGACGGCATCCGCCGTTACCGGGGAGTTGTCCTCCGTGATGGCCTCCTGAGTGGGGACGTCCAGTGCCTCCGTGCGCATGTCGTACTGGTAGGTGCGGGAGACGAAGGGCGGGATGAAGTGCAGGCCCGGGTCCAGCAGCCCCTCGTCAGCGCCGAACACGGTGAGCGCCCGCTTCTCGTAGGCCTCAACGATTTCCACAGAGTCGAAGACGGCGGCGACCCCCAGCGCCAGCAGTACCAGCGCCGCCAGCGTGGCAACGTCGATGAGGCCCAGCCCGACGCCCGCGACTCCGGCCAGCACGGCCGTCCCGAGCAGCAACTGCACCCGGCTCACCCGGACGCTCGCCGACTGCCGGCCCAGTTCGCGGGCGAGGCTCATACTGAGTGGAGGACCGACGGGCGGGAAAACCTTTCGCGCCGTCGGCCGTGGAATCACAACGCTGTTAAACACCAGTTCCCAACCGCCGCCATGGTCGAAACGCTGGGAATCGGCCTCGGACTGGTGCTGACGGCCGTCGCTGTCGGGCTCCACTTCTCTCGGGGAACCGGCTGGACCCCCAACGAGGAGATCTCCGACGAGGTGCTTGAGCAGCGGGCGGCGACGGTACCGGAGACTGAGTTCCCGGAGCCAATGAACCGCTCGATCGGCGGCGGTGGGGTCGCTGCTGCCGCGGCCGTCGAGGGGGAGGCCGGCGCCGAACTGGAAGAGGGCGAGGACGAGGACGAGGGATGGGATCCCGCAGCCATCGCCGAGGAGGACATCGAGTACTACGATATCGAGTTCACCAAGGAAGGCCAGACCATCGAGGTGGCCAACAATGAGACCATCCTCGAGGCTGGCGAGGAGGAGGGCTGGGATCTTCCCTACGCTTGTCGGCAGGGCCAGTGTCTCTCCTGTGCCGGCCGAGTGACGGACGGCCCCTCGACGGACTACCTGCGCCACTCTAACAACGAGATGCTCGGCGACGAGGAACTGGAAGACGGCTACACGCTAACCTGCGTCGCCTACCCCACCTCCGAGTTCTCCATCGAGACCAGCGAAACGCCGTAGCCGGAGCGTCAACTGCTTTATCAGACGGGAAATACCGCCCCCATGACCTGCCCGGACATCGTCATTGTCGTGCTCGACACGCTCCGGAGTGACGCCTTCGAGCGCGAGTTCGACTGGCTTCCCGGGTTCCGTTTTGAACACGCCTTTGCCCCCTCACATTTCACCACGCCGGTCCACGCCTCCCTGTTCACCGGCCGCTATCCTACCGAGCATGGCGTCCGGGCGAAGGCTCGGAAGTTCGATTACCCCGGGCCGGCGCTGGCCGAACAGCTCTCGGAGGCCGGCTACGCGACCCACGGCTGGTCGGCCAACCCCAACGTCTCCACGGAGTACGGTTTTGATCGCGGCTTCGGGGAGTTCCGTGACGCCTGGAAACACGACGACTTTGCGGCTATCTTCGACTGGGAGCGGCATATCCAGAAGACCGATCCTGGCATCGGGCGCTACCTCTCTGGGCTGGCGGGCTGTCTCTCGTGGAAGTACCGGACGGTTCCGTCCCTCCAGCGGGGGCTCGATTTTAAGCTTGACCGTGAGCGCTCACCGCCGGACAAAGGCGCTCGCTCGGCGGTCGATGCGGTCCGCCGGCTCTCGACTCGGAGCCCCGAATTCCTCTTTCTCAATCTGATGGAGGTCCACGCCCCCTACGTCGCCCCCAAGGAGTATCTCGACGAGCGGGTGGAGTCGCTGCCCTTCGAGCTGACCCTGGCCGAGGAGCCTATCAACGGCGAGCACGAGCGGGCCGCCTACGACACCTGTGCCGCGTATCTCTCGGACGTCTACCGCGATCTGTTCGGGGTCCTCAGCGAGCGTTTTGACTACGTGATCACTCTCTCCGATCACGGCCACTGCTTTGGCGAGCACGGTACCGTCGGCCACGGCTACGGGGTGTTCCCGGAGCTGACTCGCGTTCCGCTAGTGGTCTCGGGCGGCCCCGAGGGGCGTTCGTCCGCGGCGGTAAGCCTGCTTGATATCCACCGGACGGTACTGGAGCTAGCGGGCGTGGATCCTCCCGAGGGCGTCCGCGGCGTGGACCTGTTGGCCGACCCCGAGCCACGGCCCTGTCTGACCGAGTACCACGGGCTGTACGACTATCGGGTGACGGAGCTGCTGGAGGCGGGGTACAGCGAGAAGCGTGTTGAGCGCTATGACGCTCCCCTTCGAGGGCTGGCGGCTGGCACGGGCTACTACGGCTATGAGACCCAGGAAGGGTTCATCGAGAGCGGAACAGGCCGCCTGGAGGACCCACAGGCGCTGCTCGCCGAGCTCGTCGCCGGCCTGGACGCCCGTGATACCGGTGGGGACGGCGAAGAGACCTCCGGCGCGCTGGCTGCCCGTCTCAAGGATCTTGGCTACCTGTGACTGTCGGACGGCCGTCTGCCGGGGATTGATACTGTCGCCTGCTCAACATCGGCCCGAATGCCAGAGATGGACGCCGTCGTCCGTGCCGGCGGCGAGGGGTGTGACCGTTGTGGGCGGTCGCTGGACGGGGAGGTCGTCGAGCTCCGTGAGTCCGGGCAGGAGCCCGACGGGCGGCTGTGCCACGGGTGTTACGCCCGCCTGCTGGCTCGCCGGGAGATCGAGGCCGTCCGGGTTGAGAAGGCCGGTGCCCGCCGCTCCGTGGTGGTGCTGGAGGTGCCGGAGCTGTCCGCAACGCGGAAACATTAAACGGGACCGCCGGGTATTCCCGGTGAGGGCCCGTAGCTCAGTGGACAGAGTGCCAGGTTCCGGACCTGGTTGTC
>CAZLOO010000300.1:0-3533 GCA_964561055.1 uncultured Halobacteriales archaeon | reverse complement strand
TCCAGTCGTACACTCAGCTGGAGGCGATCAGCGAGGTCCGCCCCATCGAGGAGGTGGTGATCGCGGACGTCGATGAGGAGGCGATCGCCCGCTTCGTCGAGCGCTTCGAGGATCAGTTTGAGGTGCGCCCCGGCTCCATCGAGGCGGCCGCCGGCTGTGACGTGCTGTCGACGGTAACGCCGGTCGAGGACCCCATCGTCCCCGCCTCGGCGGTGGGCGAGCGAACCCACGTCAACGCGATGGGTGCCGACGCCGCCGGCAAACACGAACTGGCCGATGACCTGCTGACGGGGGCGACGATCGTTATTGACGACTACGAGCAGACGGTCCACTCCGGCGAGATCAACGTCCCGTGGTCGAAGGGGTTGCTGGAGGACGACGACCTCCACGCCTCCGTCGGCGAGCTGGTACTCGGGCGCCGACCCGGGCGGACGCCCGACACCGGGGTAACCGTCTTCGACTCGACGGGCCTGGCCATCCAGGACGTCGCCGCCGCCCACGTCGTATACGAGCACGGCAACGAGAACGACAACGGCACTCCCTTCGCGCTGGTGGACACCCGCGTGCGGTGAGCTCCGTCTTATCACCGAAGCGGTAGGCGGCGGCCGTGTGACCTCCGGCGCGCCGCTGGCGCTGTTTTTAGGGGATACTACCGCGCTCGGCCATCATCCGGGCGGCCCGCTCAGCCCACTCGCCGCGGCGGAACCACCACACCATCGCCCCGGCCATCCAGGCATAGGTGAGCACAACCGCGAGATACGCTCCCCAGACCCCCCACCCGCCGAGCACGCCGAGGACGTATGTGACACCGACGAACAGTAGAAAGAAGCCCGATGCCCGGGCGACGAAGGGCACCCGCGTCTCGCTGGCCCCTCGAAGCGCTCCCTGCAGCATCGTGAACGTCACCAGCAGGCCGGCGGTGAGTCCATAAACGCGGGCGAAGCCGACCGCCGCCCGGGCAGTGGCGGGGTCGTCGGTGAGCAGGCCAACCAGCGGCGGGGCGGCGACGGCGAGAACTATACCGGCACCGCCGACGGTAAGCACGCCCAGTCCCAGCGAGGCCCACCCCTCGAAGCGAGCATCGTTCGGGCGACCGTCGCCCAGCGACTGGCCGACGACGACGCTGACGGCGACGTTGTACCCTCGCGAGAGGGGGCCGGTCACCTGCTGGTAGGCGCGCCGTCCGATCTGGAAGCCGGCGTTCACCTCCGTTCCGAACCCGAGTAGGATGGCGTTGAATGGGAACTCCGCGAGCGTACTCGCTAGCCCCTCCGCGATGGAGGGGGCGCTGACGACCGCGAGCTGTTTGGCGATGACGGGATCGGTCGGGACGGTGAGTCCGGCGTCGGTGAGCGGGCTTGCGAGCGCCGCCAACAGCGCCAGCGCGATGAAGACGTTGGCGACGGCCGTCGCCACCCCGACCCCGACGACGTCCAGCCGGGGGGCGCCAAGCAGGCCCAGCCCCAGGCTCGCCGAGAGGATGATATTCAACCCGTTGCCGGTCAGGTTGACATACATCGGGGTACGGGTGTCGCCGGTGCCTTGGAGCGCGCGGGCGCCGATGAGTCCGACGTGGCGTGCCGGCGCGGTGACGAACACGATAGCGAGGTAGAGCCCGCCGAGCCGGGCGACCGCCGCCGGCGCGCCCAACAGGGCGATAGCCTGTTCGGCGAACAGCAGCCCGAACAGCGCGAACGGAACGCCCGCGAGCGCCCCCAGCAGGAGCGCCCCGGAGACCGCTTCGTCGCGGTTGGCCTCCGCCCCAGTGCCGGTGTCCTGGCTGGACAGCGCGATGGCGCCGCCGCCGGTGCCCAGCCCCACCCACAGCGGGAAGCGGGCGTACAGGTCCGCCAGCCCGATAGCCGCCACCGCTGCCGGCGAGAACAGTGCCGTCACGACGATGTCGGTAGTGCGCATCCCGGTGCGTGACACCTGCTCGAGCATCACCGGCCACGAGAGCCCCAGTATTCGCCCCCAGACGTCGAGTACGCGGCTACGGAGGCTCGCCGCGCTCACGCGGGCACCCCCCGGCCGCCGGCCGCCACCCCCGCCACCCGTGGCTCAGTCGTCCCCGTCCGGCTTCTCCTCCAGCGCCCGGAAGGCATCGAGGATGGCCTGTTTCGTGACCGCCCCCCGGCTGGTCCAGTGGACGGCGTAGTCGAGCATATCGTCGTAGATGTCCGGCTTGCAGCCGGCGGCCCTCGGGTGGCCGCCGCCGCCTAGCCGTGCGGCGACCTCGTGACAGCGCTCGAACCCCTCCGTGCCGCGGATGGAGGCGCTGCCGGCCGGCTTCACGATGGCGGCGGCGTCGGCGCCCTGCTCGCGGAGCCGCTCGGCGACCTCGTTCTGGGAGCAGCGGCCGTAGGTGACCGCGACGGTCGTGCCGTCGACCTCGTGGCTCTCGGCGCGGCCGACCGCGAGATCGATTAGCGCCTGCTTTTCCACGCGGCGCTCCTCAAGATACTCCCGGGCGGCGTCGGGCAGGTCGGCGCCTCCCGCCCGGACAGTGGCGACGTACGTCTCTGGGTCAGTCCAGTGGCCGTAGTCCGCCAGGTCGTCGCTTCGGGAGTCCTCGCGAATCCACAGGTCGTGGTCGCGGGTGACCGCCGCCAGTTCCTCGAACTGCTCGCCGAAGCCACCAAGCTCCTCCAGGGCGACGTCCGTCGAGCACACCTCGTCGGAGTCGCCGACGACCAGGTCGACCCCGGCAGCCCGGACCGCCCCAGCCAGGGATTCCTCCCACTGGTGGTGGTCGAACCAGCGGACGCTCCCGGCGTGCTCGACCAGCGCCGCCACCGGCTCGACGTCGGACTCCCGGTCCGGACAGAGGTCACAGACGTACACCGCCACCCCCTCGGGGGCGTGCTCGACGACGCTCTCAAGGCTGTCCGACAGCCGGTGCGGGGCGCTCGGCAACAGCGCCACCCGACCGGCTGGCGGCTCGAGATCCTCACCGGGCGCCGCCAGCTCCGGCAGGGGGTCGTCGTAGCGCTCGCGAACCAGCGCCGCACAGCCGAGGCCGTCGGCGTCGCCGTCCGCGACCACCACCGCCTCGGCGCGTTCGAGGGTGGCTACCCGCTCTGGGCTGAGTCCCTCCTCGTCGGGCGTGAAGAAGCCGGCTCCCGGGATCAGCGACTTCCGCGAGAGGGGGAGCCGGTCGGTGTCGATGAGCGTCTCGTCCATATTGCGGCGACGCGACCCGACCGGAAAAGCGCGCGGATACGCCGCCGACGGGCCGTTTTATGTCACCGCCGCCGCGAGTGGTGGTATGCTACGGAAGCTCGGAACGTTCGGTATCGCGGGGGTGGTTGTCCTGCTGGCGGGGCTGGCGCTGCTGGCGTTTGCCGACCCCCTTATCGCCGCCGGGGTTGCGTTAGTGCTCGCGGGCGTTGGGCTGCTGGCTCGCGGGCTGGTCGAGGTGGCGTTGCGCTCGATGGGGATGCAGGGGATGTTTTAGTCGGATTCGCCGCGTGATTCGGCGCGGTGCTCGGAGATGATCTCGTCGACCATCTCCCCGGTGCGCTCCCGGCGGC
>CAZLOO010000299.1:0-3542 GCA_964561055.1 uncultured Halobacteriales archaeon | reverse complement strand
CCTCGGCGGGGGGTAAAGGCCTATGACTGCCGACCGGCGAGTGAGTGTATGAACGACCCCGACGAGGCGCCGGACTGGGAGTTCAAGCGCCGGGACATCTACATCCTCGAGGAGCTGTCGCGGGACCCACAGCTCAGCTCCCGCGAGCTGGCCCGCATCCTGGAGTCGGAGTACGACATCGACGTGAGCCACGTCACCATCAGCGAGTCGATTCGGGGGATGCGCGAGGCCGGGGTGTTCCGCGAAGCAGTCGTGCCCAACGAGGAGTACTTCATTTTCGGGATGTTCGAATTCAAGCTCAACCCCGAGCACTTCCGGGAAACCTGGCGGGAGGCCCTGGAGGCGATACGGGACTCCTCCAATACACTGTTCATGTTCCTCTCGGACGGGGAGTATCAGTGGAAATCCATCATGATGTTCCCCAACCGCCGCGCCGAATCAAAGTGGATTCACGACTTCTACAAGGAATACGGCGACTCCGTCCACAACATCCGCAACAGCGTCGTCCACAACGTGCTGAAGTTCCGCACGGACCCGGAGATCCTGGAGACGCTGTACGAGCGCCAGGGTCCCGAGCGATAGTCAGGGTTTTCGGTTGGCCGCTCCTACTGAAAGCAATGACCACGACCCCGCCGCAGGAGCCCTCCGACCCCGAGGCGGGCGGCTCCCGGCTCGATGTCGATCCGCGCCTAGTCGCGGTGGCCGTTGCCCTCTTTCTTGGGTTCGGCGGCATACTGCTGTCCGACGCGATCGGCCGGCTGCTCGCGCCAACGCTGGCAGCCGCCGGCGTCCAGCTGTCCGCCATCGGGGGTATCCTGCTCTCCCTGCTGGTCGTTCAAGTGATCGCCCTCGGCGGCGTGAGCGTCGCCTACCTCGCGTACCGTGGGGACTTCGGCTTCGTGAAAATAGATGTCCCGGACGTGCGCGACCTCATCTGGGTGGCGGTCGGCTGGGTGGTGATGTACGTCGGGGTTATCGCCGTCAGCCTCGTCGCCTCCGCCGCCGGTGTCACGCCCGCGCGCAACAGCATCGCCGACATCGGCGCGCAGAACCCGACCGTATTCCTTGTGCTGATCCCGGCGGCGATTCTGATCATCGGTCCGTTCGAGGAACTCCTGTACCGCGGCGTTATTCAAGAGCGGCTAACGGAGGCGTTCAGCCCCTACGCCGCCATCGCGCTCGCCAGCCTCGTGTTCGGGCTGGCCCACGCCACCTCTTTCGTCGGCTCGACGAGCGGTCTGGCGGTGTCGCTGGCAGCTATCGCTATTATCGCCGTCGTCCCGGCGGTGAGCTACCAGCAGACCCGCAACCTGGTGGTGCCGGCGCTCATCCACGGGCTGTTCGACGCCACGCAGTTCTTCCTCAACTACGTCATCTTTCGGTTCTTCCCGGAGATGGCCCCGGAGGCGACCGGCGGGACGGCGGTGCTGCTTGATCTGCTCGTGTTCTCCCTGTAGGCTCACCGCCAGCCGCGGTCGGTGGTGTTCAGCCGCTCACAGCCATTGGCCGTGACCGCGACCAGGTCCTCGATTCGGACGCCGAACTCCCCGGGGAGGTACACCCCCGGCTCGACGCTGAAGACCATCCCCTTCTCGAGGACGGTGGCGCCACCGCTCATGACGTACGGCTCCTCGTGGACGTCGAGACCAACCCCGTGGCCCGTGCGGTGGAGGAACCGCTCTCCGTGGCCCGCTGCCTCGATGACCTCCCGCGCGGCCGCGTCCACGTCGCCGGTCGTCGCGCCCGCCTCGACGGCCTCGACGCCGGCCTGCTGGGCCTCGCGGACGACATCGTGGATCACCTCGAAGCGCTCCGGCGGGTCGCCAGCTGGGACGACGGTCCGGGTGGTGTCGCTGACGTAGCCGTCCACCCGGGTCCCGAAGTCCAGCACCACCGGATCGCCGCGCTCGACGACGCGCTCGCCGTGAGTGTGGTGTGGCTTGGCTCCGTTCGGCCCGCTCCCGGCGATGACCTCGAACGAGACGCCCTCGCCGCCGGCCGCTGCGAGCTGATCGCGCACCTCGCGGGCAATAGCGCGCTCCGTGCGCCCGACGAGCCCCTCGCTCATCTCACGTAAGGTCTCCATCGCGGCGTCGGCAGCGGCCGCCGAACGTCCCAGCGCGTCTAGCTCTGACTCGTCCTTCCGGCAGCGCATCGGGCCCAGTATCTCGCTCACGAGACTGACCTCGGGGTCGTCGAACGCCTCCCGGACGTCCAGTAGGAAGCGGGCGTGGAGAGTGTCGTCCACGAGCAAGCGTCCCCCTGAGAGGTCGCGGTCCTCTGCTATTCCCTGGAGCAGGGGGATCGGGTCCTCGTCGTCGGCGTAGGCTCGGTAGTCGTCGAGGTCCGTCGTCTCCCGGACCTGCTGGTCGTACAGCGCCGGGAGGAGCATTGCCGGCTCACCGTGGACCGGGACGACCAGCAGGAGGTGGCGCTCGCCGGGGGTCTCATCGAAGCCCGTCAGGTACTGGAGGTTACGCCCTGGAAACAGCACGCAGGCGTCGGCGCCGGCTGCCTGGAGCCGCTCGCACAGCTCCGCGCGCCGCCGGACGTGAGGATCGTCCATACCGGCGATGGGTGCGGGACCGGCAAGAGGGTTCGGCCGGCTACTCCACCATCGACTTCAGCTGGCAGGACAGCACTACCGTCCCGTCGCTTTTGACCATCTCGGCGTCGTAGGTGAGCACGCCCGCCGCGGTTGGGTGGTCGCGCTCGGTCTTCTCGGTTAGCTCCAGTTCGGCGTGAAGCGTGTCGTCGACGAACGTCGGCGCCCGGAACCGCAGCCGGTCCACGCCGTAAAACGCGACCACCGCGTCGCGCTCGCGGGCCGAGCGAGACTGCCACAGCAGGCCCGTCAGCGCCGAGAACACCAGCGCACCGTGGACGATACGCTCGCCATATGGGGAGTCTGCCATCGCCTGGGCGTCTGTGTGGACGTGGTTGAAGTCGCCACTCACGCCCGCGAAGTTCACCACGTCTGCCTCCGTTATCGTGCGCCCCTGGGTTCGCTCGGTCGTTCCCACGGTCGCGTTCTCGAACATGCTCCAGTCCGCGTCCTCTGCCATACCGCCGCCTCGGGCCCGACCCACTTAGTCACGGACCCCGGTCCCGATCCGAGTGCGCCGGATGCCCGGGCTCCGAAACGTTGAAACGCCGCTCGCGGCTCGCTAGGGTATGGAACTGCGGGTCGTCCGGAACGAGGAGACGGAACTGGAGATAGAGATCGCCGGCGAGGACCACACGTTCATGAACGTGCTGAAGGGCGCCCTGCTGGAGATGGAGGGGGTCAGCGCCGCCACCTACGACATGAACCCGGAGCAGTCCGGCGGTCAGACTGAGCCGATCCTGTCGATCAAGACCGAGGAGGGGACCCGGCCGCTGGACGCCCTGGAGCGGGCGGCCGTCAGCGTGCGCGAGAAGACCGACGAGTTCCGCGAGGCGTTCGAGGCCGCAGCGTAGCTATAGCCGCACCGGGACGCCGCGCTCGTTGAGGAACTCCTTGACCTCCCGGATGCTGTACTCGTCGAAGTGGAAGATGCTGG
>CAZLOO010000298.1:0-3545 GCA_964561055.1 uncultured Halobacteriales archaeon | reverse complement strand
GTCGTTGCGCGATTTCTCCTCGCCGTAGTGCATCGTCGCCGGGAACTCGATTCCCAATCGACGCATGATATCCCGGAGCTCTCTCTCGACGGCGCTGGCGGTGATGCCCGTCCGGAGGTCCTCGCCGTATCGTTCCCGGAGATAGCCGACGACTGCTTCGCAGCCGTCGTAGTCGAAGTACCGCCCCGAGGTGAGCGGCCGAGTCGCCTCGCCGACCTGCACGACTCGCAGGCCACGCTCGTGCTGGCGCCACAGCTGGCGCTCCTCGTCCTCGAGAACGGCCGCACGCCCGATCCAGGGCACGGTGTTGAGCCGCCACTGCGGCAGTGCCGGGTGAGCGTCCAGTCCGATGACGCTCCGAGCCGGGCTGAAATCGGGGACGTGCCACACTGCCCGGACCTCGTTGGTCTCGTCGAGCACGACGGTCAGGTACGCCGCGTTCCAGTCATCGTTGCTGCGAGCGTGCTCGTCGAGCCGTGGCGGGGCGAACCGCGTCCGACCGACGTAGCGGCCGTTGGCCCGCTCCTCGCCCTACAGTAACGCCCGGGCCAGCGCCGGCGCCATCGCGTGCGCACCAGGGGTGTCGACGTACCCCCCAGCTCCGGCTCCCGCTCGAGGGCCTCCGCCAGCGCCTCCCGCTCGCGGTCCCGTGGTGCCTGGTGGGTGCGTGCCATCGACCTCAGAAGAACGGGACCAGATCAATGCAGCTGGCAATGCCCGTGCCGGTGAAGCCGATCAGTAACTGCAACAGGAACGCCAGCAGGGGCACCGTCACCGCGGTGTACCCTGCGCGGTTGCGCCAGTCGCGGTAGAACCGCGCCTGCTCGGTATCCCGCGCGACGCCGGAGCGAGCGTGCATCAGGAACGCGAACACCAGCCCGGCGATCATCGCCAGCGCCACCACCAGCGGCACAGTGCTGTTGATGAAATCGGCGATGGGCGTGCCACAGAGTTCGTCGCCGACGCTGCTCTGGGCGGCGGCGGGTTGAGCGACCACGGCCGGTAGGCCACCGGCGAGCGCCGCGACGTGTCCGAGCATGCGCCGTCCCGTGTCCCGGATTCGGCTGCTGTCTCCGGAATCGGGACTGGTCTCCTCGGTCAGGGAGCTGTGGGAGTCGTCCGGTGTCTGGGCGACGCTCGGCTCGTGGTCACCAGAAACGGTACCGACGTCATCGGTCGCGAACCGTGGGGCAAACTGACTCTCGTCCATCGCTGGGACCTCGATACGGTCCCCAGAGACGACGAGATAAAACCACTCGTCAGATTGGACTTTTTTGATTCAAAATACGGATGACTCGTGGCACGGCGAGGGCGCATCGTGCGACTCGAACTGGAGAAAGCGCCCCCGTCTCGTGACACTCCCATCGATCGGCATGAGCGACCTGTTCCGGGTCCTGGGAGAACGCTCCGAACCCGTGCGCGCTCTCCGTGCAGGGTACAGGGCAAGGGTCTTCACCCTCGGTCCTGTAGACGCCGATATGAGCCGGAACCGTGACGAGCGTGGGCAGTTCACCGAGGAGGTGACGCTCGCGGATGTCCTCGCAGTGTTCGAGGAGGTCGAGGGCCCGGTCGTCACGTCCGGGGACGTCGCATCGGCGACCGGGTGTTCGACCGATACGGCCCGTCGTAAGCTCCGGCGGCTCCACGATCAGGGGCAACTCGGTCGCCGCACGACTGCCGGTCGGGTCGTCTACTGGCGGCTCGACGGGACGCCGACGCCGGTCGATCCCGAGGACCCCATCTTCACCGACCGTCCCTCGTTCGCCTCCGGGACGGAGAACCTCTCCGAACGCGTCGATGAACTGCTCTATGGGGAGGAGGCGTGAGCGTTCCCCAGCCACTGTTCGTCGACACGAACGCGTTCGTCGCCGTCTTCGACGAGGACGACGACCACCATGAGGCGGCCAACGCCGTCCTTGACGGCATCCGGGACGGGGACCTGGCCTACGGGCCCGTGTTCACGAGCCGGTACGTGCTAGCCGAGACCGCGACCGTCCTGCTGTACGGTGTCGGCCATCGCGAGGCCGTCGAGGCACTGACCACCGTTCGCGCCTCGTCGACGGTCAACATCCTCGAAGTTACCGAGGAACTGTTCGCACGGACCGCCGACCAGTTCGCGGCGTACGAAAATCAATGCATCTCCTTTGTCGACCATCTCAACAGTGTCCTCGCCGAGGCGTTCGATATCGATCATATCTTCGCGTTCGAGGCGGACTTCCGCACGCTCGGGTTGACACGCGTCCCCGTCGACACAGGAGACGTGTCGTAGACTGAGCGATACCGTCGGTGACCTGACCGGGGGGGCGGGAAGAGC
This sequence comes from uncultured Halobacteriales archaeon, assembly GCA_964561055.1. Taxonomy (GTDB): domain Archaea; phylum Halobacteriota; class Halobacteria; order Halobacteriales; family Haloarculaceae; genus CAZLOO01. The sequence continues at coordinate 1,231 of CAZLOO010000298.1, read as the reverse complement.
GACGAGAGATGCGGCGAACGGGAAATCCACTCGGAGTGTATATATTTATTTCCTGAGACGACGTCAGTCCACTCATGAGGATCAATACGACCCTGCAGGTGCTGGCAGCCGCATTGTTCATCGCCGGGGCGCTCGCGATCGGTCTGGGGGCCGGGCCATTGGAGGGTGCCGGCATCACCGCCGACGACGCGTTCACGTTCGGCGTCGTCTTCACCAGCCTCGGGCTCGTCATGTTCGCCGACCTCCGGCGTCGCGGGCGTTGTAACGGCAAGTCCGCGTAGCCCGGCCACGCCTGTCGACCAGCAATCGCCGAGGCGTTCCGAAAACGAATGTTTTCGGGACGCGTCCCGAAACGGCTGAACTTTATATATGAGACCGGCTGTACCGGAACCCGTGCCGATCGGTTGTTACGTTCGAGTGTCGACAGCGGACCAGACCCTCGATCGCCAGCTTGACGCCACCAGCGAGTACGCCCAGCGAGAGTTCGACATCGACGTGACCGATCTTGAGGTGTATCGCGACACATCGACCGGCACCGACGTGGACCGCTCGGGCTATCAGAAGCTGATGAGCGACGCTGAGGACGGCCTCTTGACGGCGGTCGTGGTCCAGTCGGTCTCGCGCATCTCCCGGTCGATCAGCGACCTCGACCGGACGGCCTCGCGGCTGGCCGAGGCCGGCGTTGAGCTGCACATCGTCTCGGAAGGACTGATGCTCCGCCCCGACGACAGCGATCCGTACCAACGGGCGCTGTTCCAGTTGCTCGGCGTATTCGCGGAACTCGAAGCCAACATGGCCCAAGCCCGGACCCGCGAAGGGATTGCTGTCCGCCAACGTAGCGAGGAGTACCATCACGGCCGGCCACCGCTCGGCTTCGAGAAGGAAGACGGCCGACTCATCGAGAAGGCGAATTATCATGAGGTCGTTTCGGTGCTGGAAATGAAGCAAAAGGGCGAGATCGGGACGCGGGAAGCCGCCCGGCAGTTGGGATGTGGCACCGCGACGATCAACCGCGCGCTGGAACGGGCTGACCTCTACGGGCTGTGATCGACTGAGCTGCCACGGAGGGGTGTTGACGGGCCGCCCCGGATGACCGAGGCCACACCCGGTCATCTAAACGCTGCTGCCGCACCTCGCGATTCGAAACCCGAGGCGCTGTTCCCGTCATAGAGGCTCTATTGAAATCCTCAGGACGTGACAGGAGATGCGTGCTGAATACAGAGGGTGCGCT
>CAZLOO010000297.1:0-3567 GCA_964561055.1 uncultured Halobacteriales archaeon | reverse complement strand
TACCCCAGCGGAGGTCATCACGCCGGCGTTACACGTCGTAACGGACACGCTCGGATGTCTGCCGGGACTGAAACGCGATCCCTGGTGACCACGGCGCTCTTGAGTGCGGCCGACGTAGTCCGGACGGTATGAGCACTGGCACCGACCGAGAGCGGCTACGGCGGGCCCGCGAGCGTCTTGAAGAGTGGAAGTACGACGCCCGGTCGCAGGCGTACGATGAGCTGTTCGAGGGCGAGCACGCCGCGCTCTCCGCAGAAGAGAAGGCGCTTCTGGACAGCATCGACTCGGCGCTGACTCGGCAGACCGGCAGCGGGCTGTGGGACGCCGACGAGTACGGTATCGTCTCTGGCGGCCGGGACGGCCCGAAGGTGACCTGCATATATCACCCGGAGATACCGGACGAAAGCTATTCCGGGGCGGGGAGTCTTGAGGAGCCGACACGTGAGCGGCTCAACGAGGTGTTGTGGGAGTACTGCGAGTACGTCGCCAGCGTTATTCAGGAGGAATTGGAGGTGTTCCTCCGGGAGCGGGCGTAGCCTCCTCTCCGTCGATCTCGATGTGGCAGGCCGGCGCCGTCTTCAGCCGCCCCAGGATATCAAAATCACTCTGATTACCGAGAGGGTGCTTGATTCACCCCCGATGTTATCGCAGACCAGCCACTCTGCCCGGTTGATAAACGGGGTGTCCTCTGGGAGTGGCCGGGACCGACCGCCTGCCATCGACGCATCATCGGTCGTTCTGGAGGGCACCTACTCGGAGGCGCTCAAATCCCTGCCAACCGAACCGACCCGGTCTGAGTGGCAGCCGATCCTCACAAGCGAAGATGTAGAGGTGTAGAGGTGGCCGGCCGACCCGAGTCGGGGGTGACTCAGAGTATCGACCTGTCCTCCGCTGTCGCCGCCGTCTCGTCGACCAGCGCAATCAGGTTCTCGTAGGGGACGAACGCGACGAATTCACCGTCCTCGTGGAGATCTACTCCATGGGCGGTCCGGTCGTAGCCGGTGCACTCGAGACTCCCGCTTTGCAGGATTGCCCTATACATCGTTCGGGATGAGCCGGCGGAGCCACCTGACTCTTGTGTTGGATTCCTCCCACGGCTACAGCCGCGGGGTTCCTCCTTGTATTTCGATGACTTCTCAGGCGATGGGGATGCCGACCAGCACGAAGCCGGCCAGCCCGCGGCAGTGTCGGGACCCCGCGGCAGCCGTCCCTGATGAGGTTGCTAGCCGCCTGGCTATTCCCTGCCCGAGGTGTCCGGGGTGGTCCAATCCTGCATTCCGGCCGAGACTCCACGCGCAGGGGTATGGGTCATCGTGGGTGCTCAGGCCAGTTCCATCGCCACATCCGACGTGGAGACCATCCCGACGTAGTCGCGGTGGTCGTCCATCACGGGGAGGTGCTTGATGCCGTAGTTTGCCATCATCGCGGCGGCCTCGCCGAGCTCCACGGAGGTCATCACCCGCTCGACGGGCGCGGTCATCACCTCCCGGACCTCAACGGCTGCAGGGTCTTTGCCGTCGGCGACGACGCTGGTCACGTCCGTCGTGGTAACGATACCGACCGGGTTACCGGGGACGAACAGCCCGCTAATATCGTTGTCGCGCATCTGTACGGCGGCCGCTGAGACGGTCTCGCTCGCCGAGATCGTCTCTAAAGGGGTTGACATTACGTCGCCGACGAGCACGGGTGAACGGGTTTCCATACGGTGTTGCCAGACCGCCTCCGATTTCCGTCTTTCTCCTCTCACGGCCCGGAAGCCGCCCTCAAGATCCAACCTTACCCCCGTCTTCTCAGCCGTTGGAGACGGGGTTGTGTTCCCACCAACGGTCGAAGCGGGTCATCGCGGCCCGCTCGGTGATCGGTCTCAGGTCGGCGGTCCCGCGCCCGAAGGCGACCCCCTCTAGGAACGCCTCCAGTGCGATGTCACGTGGCGCTGGGTCAGTGTCCGTCACTTCTAAATGGATCCGGTCGACCCACATAGGGTCACCGCTCGCTCAGAACGGTAGCGCAATGACCTAGTCGGTCGTTATCCTGAGGTGATGTGTAGCGAGCTGACACCCACCCGTTCACGGGTGGTGTGATCGGCGGCACGGCGACACACCCTCCCCTCGATGACCGGCCCCATCCCACCGCTGAATCCATCGACAACCGTACCGAGGAATACGCGAGACGGGATATTCTGTCGGTTGGGCTGGCGTCCGCCCGCTCAACGAACAGTATCAGACCGCTCTTTCTCTCTATTGATGAGGTCTACGCGGCCCACGAGAGCACGCAAAATGCGACGCTGCGCCGACTTAGGACCGCACCACCACACGGTGTGATCGGTGGTGCGTTGGACCGACGGCCGGTTGCAGCCGCGGGAGAACTGCGGAGTTCCGGACCTCTTCCGGACGACTCTCGACTATATTCGTCGGTTCGGGGATGCACTGTCACTGCTGCGAGGCGATCAATCGTCCTCGTGCGGGGTCGTGCTGACAGGCTCGGACGGGAGAGTACTGAGGGTACATCGTGGTGAGATGGCGCCGATGGTGGCGGTACGGCAAGGTTTAACACTATCCAGTCGTAGCCGCGGCCGGGGGCATCCCCCTATGTTCACCATCGATTGCCCCTGGTGCGGCAAGACGGTCCGGATCGACGGATTCGATCGGGTCGGCACACGGTCGCGAATCGAATCCCCCCGGAACGAGAACGTCGCCTGCCCGGACTGCGGGGAGGTGTACAGCGTCGAGTCCCGTCCGACGACGTGACTCGCCTCTGCCCCGGTGGCCGCGGCCGACCAGCCGCTGGGGACCGTTTTCGAGTGACATCATGACATCTTTCTTCGGACGCAGTCTGACCGTCCAGGCGACCGGATCGCCGCCGATATCACCATGGCCCGCGAGAACGGCGCGTTCACGATCAGCGTCGACTCGGGAGTGGATCGTCTGGTCAATAGACTGGACGTCCCGACGAGTTCGGAGTTGAGTTCGCCGTCAAAATGCCGGAGACCAATCGTCGTGCTATCGTAGATTTCGACGTCGGTCAGCACGAGGAAAGCCGCCTCGCGTGAGGAGGCAACACCGCCCGCTGATGCACTCGCGTAAGGCGTCCCAGAGCGACCTGGCGGCCATCGGGGCCGGTAATGAGCGGGCCGTCGTGTCCAGGTGGTCCACGCTACGGTCGTCGAGAACCCGTGGACAGTGAACCGGGGAGGGGTATTTTTCCAATTGGGCCCCAAGCGCGGCTACTATACTGAGAATCAGAGTGCTGTTCGCCCGACGCTGTCGTATTCTATGAGATCTCTTTTCGATACAGGAGGACAGCGGGTGGCATACATGTCCGATTGGATCATAGGCTGCGATGCACAGATAGAACAACCATTCGGCGCTCAAAGTAATAATTCAGTAAGAAAATGCTCGTTCATGTACACCAGAGTTACAGAGAAACGCTATTTTGCGAAAAAATCTAGAGCTGATTGAAAAGCCGAATAAAATAAAGAGAATATAAGACAGAATCGTATGGATCAGATTGTTCTTCTATCTTCTACTGAGCCTTCTCAAGATAGGGACTCGACGGGGTACCGATAGT
>CAZLOO010000296.1:0-3572 GCA_964561055.1 uncultured Halobacteriales archaeon | reverse complement strand
CGATGCTGACGGGGTTGTCCGTGAACGTGCTGCAGGGGTCGAGCACCTCCTCCAGCTCCGCCCGGACGCGGGACTCGCTCACCGGCATGGTCAGTCAGCCGCCGCGGGCGGCGACCCGGTGGCGTTCAGCGACGACCACGGCTCCGGGCGGCCGTCCAGTTCCGCCTTGCGCTCGGCCCACTCGTCGTTGCGCACCGTCTCGCGAAGGTCGTCCGGGTCGACGCCGAGGAACCGCAGGGCGTTCTCCCCGAGGATCTTGCGCTTTATCTCGTCGGTGAGCTCCGGGTAGCCGTACTCCTCGCGCATCTCCCGGGGGATCTGGAACTCGTCCCAGAACCGCTCGATCAGCGGTTGCGGATGGACCAGCGTGGCGCCGGTGGCGAACATGATCCGGTCGGGGCCGGCCCACATGAGCAGTTCGCCGAGTATCCTCGCGAAGTCCCGCGGCTGGGCGATCATCAGGCTCGCGGTCACCTCGAAGTTCGCCCATACGTTCGGATATCGGCCCAGCAGGAACTTCGTCTCCTCGAGGAAGGAGAAGCCCGCGTGGACGATCTCGAAATCGATGTCCGGGAACATCCCCGCCGCGTCGTGGAAGTCGTCCACGCCATAGTACTTGTACGCCGTCCGGCCGATGGGGACGGCTTTGTGGACGCTCATGTGTTCGACGCCGAGGTCGTCGGCCTTCTGGAGCAGCGGAATGCCGACGTTCGGGTCATCCAGCGCCAGCGAGAGGCTTTGACCGTTGCGGTACCGCACCGGATACAGCTTAATTCCCCGGACGCCCAGCTCCTTCACCTGATGTTCCATCTGCTCGAGACAGTCGTCGGCCAGCGGATTGACACTGCCTAGCACCTGAACGCGGTCGGGGTTGCGCTCGCGGAGCTTCAGCCCGCTCTCCAACGATGAGTAACCGTCGTAGAAGTAATCCGTGATCGCCGTGGAGTGGTACACCGCGTAATCGATGTCGCTCTCCAGGAAGATCAACTCCTCCAGCTCCTCGGCGGTCTGGTTCTTGTAATACTTCTCCGGCGGTATCTCGTACCCCGGCGGTGTGAGGTTGCCGACGAGGCCGTAGGCGGTCTGGTCGAACTCGCGGGCCACCTCGTTTTTGTAATTGTCCTCGCTGTGGTTGTACGTGTGGACCGTCGCGTCCACGACGAGGTTATCCTTGTACATGGTGGCGACTCCCGTAACGCGTGACCCTGTCGTGTCATAAGTGTACCCCCGGGGCCGAAACCGCATGAGGGAAGTTCGTCGCTGCCGAACGGATCCGAGACTGCGGTTTTATTAGCTCCGCCGGCGAGCGGGTGAGCGATGACGGAGCAGTCGGAGCGGCCGTGGGTCAAGCAGTACCCCGACGAGTGGCCGCGGACCGCTGATTACCCGGAGATACCGGTGCCGGAAATACTGCGCCGCCGCGCCGGGGAGTTCGCCGACCGGACGGCCATCGCGTTCCGGGGGGAAGAACTGACGTACGCGGACCTGCTGGCGGCCGTCGAGCGGACGGCTACGGCGCTGGATGCGGTGGGCGTCGAGGAGGGCGAGCACGTCGCCGTCTGTATGCCCAACTGTCCCAAGTTCACTATTAGCTTCTACGCCGTCCAATGGCTCGGGGCGGCGGTTGTCCACACTTCCCACGAGTACACCGAGCGGGAGATGGAGCGGGTGCTCGACCGGACGGACGCGCGCGCCGCGGTCGTCGGTCACGAACAGGCCGACACGCTGGCGGGCGCGGTCGACGCTACCGGCGTTGAGCGGGTGCTGGTAACGGTCCCGGGCGACGAGGAGCCGGTGAACGCCGACATCGTCGCCGAGCGCAGCTGGGAATGGTTCGAAGACGCCACTGATACGGCGCGGGACCCGCCGCCGGTACGCCCCGGGATGGACGACACTGCCTCCCTGCTGCACACCGGCGGCACCACCGGGTTCCCCAAGTCCGTGCCAGTCACCCACCGCTATTGGACGCTGACGACCGCCCAGGGAGAATTCGTCGACCTGTGTGCGTACCGCGAGGACGGCACGGTCGAGCGTGGCGAACAGGTGATGACCGGACTGATGCCGATGTTCCACCTCAACGGCAACTGGACGGCGAACCTCTACGGCGTGTACAACGGCGCGACGGTGGTGCTGTACTCCGACTTCGAACCGGACCGGGTGCTGCGGGACATCGAGCGCTACGGGGTTACCCACATGCACACCGTGCCGACGATGCTGACGGCGATGCTCGAGCACCCGCTCAGCGGGGAGACGGACTTCTCCAGCCTGCGGCACGTGGCCGCCGCCAGCGCGCCGGTGCCGGCGGAGAAGAAGCGCCGCATCGAGTCGCTCACCGGGGCGCGCATCTTCGAGCTGTACGGCCAGACCGAGACCTCCTGGACGACCGCCGAACCACTCTCGAACCGTCGTGAGGGCTCCTGTGGCCTCCCGATTCCAGGAGTCACCATCGACATCGCCGATGTGGATACCGGCGATCGACTCCCGCCTGGCGAGGTTGGGGAGTTCGTCGTCAAGGTGGACGACCACACGATGGGCGGCTACTACGACGATCCCGAGGAGACCGCTCGCACGATCCGAGACGGCTGGATCCACACCTCGGACCTGGGCTACCGCGACGAGGACTGGTTTTTTTATTACGTCGATCGAATGGACGATATGATCGTCTCCGGGGGCCACAACGTCTATCCCGCCGAGGTGGAGGAGGTGCTGTACGGCGCCGACGCCGTCAGCGAGGCCGCGGTTATCGGCGTCCCGGACGACTACCTCGGCGAGCGGGTGACCGCGTTCGTCGAACCGGACGCGGGGGTCGCTACCGACGACCTGGAGGCGGAGCTGCGGGCGCTGTGCGAGGAGTCGCTCGCGGAGTACAAGGCCCCCAGGGAGTACCGCTTCCGGGAGGCGCTCCCCCGGACGGACGTGGGGAAGATATCCCGGGCGGAGCTGGAGGCCGAACTGGAGTAGGGGGAACGGTCAAGTCCCCCCCGGGCGACCGCCCACCGTGTTCGAGACGGTCCACCACGTCGGCCAGCTGGTCGACGACATCGACGGGGTGACGGCGTTCTACGAGGACGTGCTCGGCGGCGAGGTGACCGCGACCGGCGACGTCGACGGGAAGGTCGAGGTCGCCTTCGTCGAGGTCGGCGGCACCGCGGCGGAGCTGATCGCCCGCCACGAGCGGGGTACCTACCTCGACGACCTGCTCGACGCCCACCGCGCAGTGTCGAACTGCCACCTCGCGTACGTCGTCGAGGACATCGCCGCGGCCGCGGCCGCCTTCGAGGACGCCGGCTACCCGATGTTCGACGAGGAGCCGGTCGGCGGGCTCGGCCCGTACGTGCGGGCGTTCCTCGACCCCGCGGCGGTGCCCGGTATCCCCATCGAACTCGTGGAACTCCGGCCCGAGAACTAGCCGTACTGCTCCAGAGTGTCCCGGTTCAGGGTGATGCCGAGCCCGGGGCGGTCGGGGACGGCGATGCGGCCGTCTTCGAGGGGGAACTCCTCCTCGACGACGCCGAACCGCAGCGGCGACTCCCGCCGGGAGTGCTCGATGAGCGGCATGTTGCGGTTGGCGG
>CAZLOO010000295.1:0-3583 GCA_964561055.1 uncultured Halobacteriales archaeon | reverse complement strand
TGTGGACCGCCGCCGTGTTTTCGTCGCCCTGCTCGCCCTCCTGGCGGCGCTCGCGCTCGGGGCTGGGGCCGCCACGCTGGAGGATGCCGACAGCGGTGGCTCAGGTTTCGGCGCCGGTGGCGGCTCTGGCGGCGGCTCCGGTTCCGGCGACGATCTCGATTCCGGGGCCCCCCAGCCGTTTAATGAGTCGTCGTCATCGGTGCCGGGGTATCTCGACTACCTGTTCACCGCCTTTGCCCTCCTGTTCGTGCTCGGGGCCCTGTATGGGCTGATCGTGATGTATCAGGAATATGGGTTGGTCCGCACCGTCTCGATATTCATCCTCCTCATCGGAGTGAGCGCGCTGATGGCGGTGCTGTTGTACGCTATCGCAGGCGGTAACGCCTTCGAGACCGGGATCGGCGGGCTGTTCGGCGATAGGGGCCCGTCGCTTCCGGGCGGCGGGAATCCGGCGACTGACAGCGGTACGAGCGCGTTCGACGCTCCGACAGTCGCTCTCGCGCTCCTGTTCGGACTGGCTCTCGTCGGCGCACTTGCAGCGTTCGTCAGATCGACCGGCGACAACGTGCAGGCGCCGCCGCCGGAGCCGTCGGAGGGCGAAATCGACTCGCAAGTAACCGCGCTCGGCGAGGCCGCCGGTACTGCTGCCGACCGCATCGAGGGCGGTGCGGACGTTAACAACGAAGTATTCCGGGCGTGGCGAGAAATGACTGACCGACTCGACGCCCCGAACCCACAGACGACGACGCCAGCAGAGTTCGCCCGCATCGCGGTCGCCGCCGGCCTCGCCCGCGAGGACGTCAATGAACTGACCGACCTGTTCGAGGAGGTGCGCTACGGCGATGCGCCCGCAACCGAGGAGCGTGAGCGGCGCGCAGTTGCGGCGCTCCGGCGCATTGAGGAGGCATACGCGTGAACCGACGCGAACTCGCTGGCGTGGGGTTTGGAGTGCTTCTCACCGTCGTCGGCCTGTTCGCTGTCGCCGCACCGGGACTCTTCGCTGGTATCTCTGTCTCCTACACGGTTGTCATCTTCATCGGCGTTGTCGCCGCACTGTTGGGCATCTCGGCAGTCACCGATCGGCTCAAGTCAGGCAAAGAGGCCGACCTACCGGAGGTCGAGGGTCGGATGACGGTGCCGGCTCCTGGCGAGGCATTCGACGCACGGGTAGCCGGGCTCCCGCGTCGGCGTACCCGGGGGAGCAAGCCTGACCGAGCGAGACTCCGCCAGCGATTGGAGGCGGCCGCCATCGCGGCACAAACCCGCGCGGGACTTCCACGCGAAATCGCCGAGCGACGACTCGTCAAGGGTACCTGGACCGACGACACGACCGCAGCGGCATTCTTCCGCGGCGGCGCCCCCTCGGGTGTGGTGAGGGCGCAGCTGCTCGCGCGCCGCGAATCAGCGTTCGCGGAGCGGGCGCGAGCAGCCGCCCGTGAAGTCGCACGGGTCGTCGAGACGGGGGATGTGCCGCCGATCACCGAAGAGGAGCGCGCGGAACTCGACCACGGAATCCTGGCAGGCGAGCGCGGCGCCACTGAGGTGACCACGGCGTGAGTGGCCGGGTCCCGGATCCGGCCGCGCCTGATCGCCGCCCGGAGGTTGGCGGCATCATCGACCGAGAGACTCAACGATGGCGCGGTGTCGCGGCGGTCGCGCTTCTGACCGCGGCTATCGGTGCGCTGCTCGGAACGGGCGCACCACTGGTCGCGGGCGCGGTTGGACTCGCGCTGGCGGCATACGCACGTGGGGCGGCGCCACCAGAAATCGACCTCGATCTCGAACGTGAGGTGTCGCGACGGCGCGCAGAGCCAGACGACGAGATACGCGTGACAGTCACGGTGCGGAATACTGGGGGCGTGACGCTTCCCGATTTACGTCTCGTCGACGGCGTGCCTGAGGGACTGGCAGTCAAGGATGGATCTCCGCGTCATGGGACCGCGCTCCGACCCGGGAAAGCTGCCTCGTTTAATTACCGCGTTACCGCGCGCCGCGGAGAACACGAATGGGGTACCGTCACCGTCCTCGCACGGGACTTCAGCGGCACCATGGAACGGGAGACCACGCTTGTCGGGCCGGAAACTCGCCTCACGTGCGTGCCTGGACTAGCGGAGGGTGAGCCGCTTCCCCTCCGTGAGCAGACCACACGGTTCACCGGGCGGGTGAGCGCAGATACGACGGGGGCTGGCTTGGAATTCCGCTCCGTCCGAGAGTACCAGCGTGGTGACCCGCTCGCGCGGGTCGATTGGAACCGGGTCGCCAAGACGGGGGAGCTCGCTACCGTCGAGTACGCCCAGGAACGGGCAGCGTCAGTCGTCCTCGTCGTCGACGCCCGGAGAGAGGCGTATGTCGCTCCTGGACCGGATCGCGTGTCAGCCGTCGAGCGAAGCGTGGAGGCTGCCGGGGAGGCGATTACCTCGTTACTGTCAACGGGCGACCGGGTCGGGTTGGCGGCGTTCGGCCCGCGAGCGTGCTGGCTCGCCCCCGGCGCGGGGGAAGACCACCGGGCACGGGCACGGACGTTGCTCGCAACGAGTGAGGCATTCTCGGCCGTCCCGCCGGACGAACAGTTCGTCGCCAGCCTCGAACTCAGGCGGCTTCGTCGCCGACTGCCAGGGGGCTCGCAGGTCGTGTTCTGTTCGCCGTTCGTCGACGACTACGCCGTTAGCGTCGCCCGCCGGCTGGACGCATACGGCCACCTCGTTACGATCGTCTCGCCGGACCCGACGACCGGCGGTACCGCCGGACGCGAGCTTGCACGCGCCGAACGGGACCTCCGGCTCTCGGAGCTCCGCCGGGCCGGCCTCCGGGTCATCGATTGGGACGCGGAGCCGCTCGCAGCCGCGATCGACCGTGCCAGACGACGGTGGTCGGGATGAGCTTCACTGCGCGTCCATCCCGGTTCGGCGCGACCGTCAGTCTGTTTGCCGGCATTATCGCGGTCGGCGCGCTGTCGACGGTCCCGATGGCCTCGGCGGCTGCCGGCGTCGGCATGCTTCTGCTCGTCGGGGGGACGATCCGCGATTACCCGCGGCTCCGCTCGCTCGGCGCGGCCGGGCTGCTCGCAGGACTGTTGATCGCCGGCGCATTCGGCGCGTCGGCCCAGCCACTCGTGGTGGCGGCCGTATCCGGGATTGTCGCGTGGGATGCCGCCGATAACGCCGCCAGCCTCGGTAGACAACTTGGCGCGGCTGCCGGGACGGTCCGCACGGAAGTGGCCCACGTGGCCGCTACCGTCGTCGTCGCGACCTCGTCAGGTGGTATTGCCTTCCTTGCCTTCCGGCTCGTGGAGACGCAGCGTCCCTTGGCGGCGGTCGTGCTACTTCTCGCAGGGGCGACAGCCCTCGCGGCAGCACTCCGGTGAGCAGGGGGCTTTTGCGGGGCCGGGTCCACCCGCGAGTATGAGCGACGAGGCCGAGCGCATCCCCCTCAACCACGAGCTCCCCGACGACCTCCGAGATGCGCTCACAGACGAAACCACCTCGCTGGCGGCACTGTATAACGGGATGCAGGACCTCGACGACGAGACGTTCGCCGATCGGTTCGCGGGCGCGCTTGCGACGTTCCGAGATGTCCTCGACGG
>CAZLOO010000294.1:0-3585 GCA_964561055.1 uncultured Halobacteriales archaeon | reverse complement strand
GAGCGGCTCGACCGGGTGACCGACCCGGAGCTGGACACCTCGATCGTCGAGCTGGAGTACATCGACTCCGTCGAGATCGACGCTGATTGCGTGACCGTCCGGTTCACGCTCCCGACGGCATGGTGTTCGCCGGCGTTCGCCTGGATGATGGCCGTCGACGCCCGCGACGAAGTGGAGTCGCTACCCGGCGTCCGGACCGCACGAGTCGTCCTCCGCGAGCACATGCACCAGACGGAGATCAACGAGGGCGTCAACAGCGGCCAGTGCTTCGAGGATGCGTTCCCGGACGCCGAGGGCGGGCTGGCGGAGATCCGGGCGACTCTCGACGACAAGGCCCGGCTCGCCCGCCAGCACGACGCCGTGGGGGCGCTGCTGGCGGCCGGGCTGGACGGCGAGCAGATCGTCGCGCTGACCCGCGGCGACCTGGACCTCTCGGCGGAGCCGGCGGCGGTGTACCTCGCCGACAGCACCTTCGCCGTGTCGGTCCCCCACGAGCCGCTGGCGTCCTACCTCGAGAAAGCCGCCGAGACCGGCCGGGTGAGCGACGATGATGACCGACTGTTCCGGACGCCGGAGGGCGATCCGATCCCCCCTGAGAAGTTCGAGCTGATCCGACGCCGGACCCGGCTCGCGCAGTCGAACATGAGCGGGCAGGGTGCCATCTGCGACGGGCTCAACGAGGCCCGTAAGCGCCGCCGGTAACCGGAGGTCCGGCCGGCGGTATCGGTCGCCCCGTGGCCCCATCTTTTTCTCCCGCCGACCGTAGCGCCGGGTACGATGCCACCCGTTCCCGGAGACGTCGAGGCGTTCGCGCGGTTGGTCGGCCCCGACGGCGGGCCCGTCGTCGAGGAGATGGACGCCTACGCCGAGGAGACCGGCTTTCCCACCGTCGGGCCGGCGGTCGGGGGCTGGCTCCGGCTGCTCGCGGGGCTGGTCGACGCCGAGCGGGTGTTCGAGTTCGGCTCCGGGTTCGGCTACTCCGCCTACTGGTTCGCGGAGGCTGTCGGGCCCGAGGGAACGGTGGTGCTGTGCGAGTACGACGCTGACAACTGCGAGCGCGCCCGCGAATACCTGGAGCGGGGCGGCTACCTGGAGCGCTGTGTCATCGAGCAGCGCGACGCCATCGAGGCCGTCCGGGATCACGATGGCCCGTTCGACGTCGTGCTCGTAGACAACGAGAAGTCACGCTACCGGGAGGCGTTCGAGGCCGTCCGGGGGAAGGTCGCCCCCGGCGGGCTGGTGGTGGCGGACAACGTGCTGGCGGCCAACGAGCCGACCAACCGCGACGCCGTCGAGGCGCTGCTGGCCGGGAAGGACGTCGAGACGATGGGCCACACGCGGGGGATCGCCGACTACCTCGCGGCCGTGCGGGCGGCCGGTGAGTTCGAGACCGCGCTGCTGCCGCTGGGGGAAGGACTGGCGGTGAGCCGTCGGGCGGCGGGCACCTATTAAGTCAGAGCGGGTGATAGAGAGGATATGCCAGGCGCGACCGACCAGAACCTGCGACCGTTCCTGTGGCGCGCGGAGAAGCTGTACGGGGACACGGAGATCGTCTCCCGCAACCACGACGGGCTGAACCGGCGTACGTACGCCGAGTATGGCGACCGAGTGCGCCAGCTCGCCAATGCGCTCGACGGGCTGATCGAGGAGGGTGACCGAGTGGGGACGTTCTGCTGGAATACGGATCGTCACTTCGAGACGTACTTCGCGGTCCCGTCGATGGGCGCACAGCTCCACACTATCAACCCGCTGCTGCCGGACAAGCACATCCGCTACATCGTAGAGAACGCGGACGACCAGGTACTATTCGTCGACCCGTCGCTGCTGGAGAAATTGGAGAGCGCCGGCGCCGGTAGCGAGGCGTTCGAGGGGGTCGAGCAGGTGGTCGTGATGGCAGAGGAGGCTCCTGAGACTGAGTTCGACTCGGTGGTCGCCTACGAGTCGTTCATCGGTGACCAGCCGGTGACCTACGAGTTCCCGACCGTCGACCGCGACCAGCCGGCGGGGATGTGCTACACCTCCGGGACGACCGGCCGGCCTAAGGGCGTGGAGTACACTCAGAGCATGCTGTGGGCCCACACGATGGCAGTCCAGTCGCCCCAGGGGATTCCCATCGCCGACGATGACGTGGTGATGCCGGTGGTACCGATGTTCCACGTCAACGCCTGGGGGATACCGTTCGCGACGACCGCCGGCGGTGCGAAACACGTCTACCCCGGGCCGTCGCCGGACCCCGCCGATATCGCGCGCCTCATCGAGGAGGAAGGTGTGACGATGTCCGCCGCCGTGCCGACAGTGTGGCTCGGTCTGATGGAGTACGCGAAGGAGAACGACCTGGATCTGTCCTCGTTGGAGCGGGTGGTCGTCGGCGGGTCGGCGGCGCCGGAGTCGATGATTCGGTGGTTTGATGAACGCGACGTCACGCTGCTGCACGCCTGGGGGATGACAGAGATGTCGCCCATCGGGAGCGTCGCCCATCTTAAGAGCGACATGCAGGACCGCCCCTACGAGGAGCAACTGGAAGCCCGCTCGAAGCAGGGGCTGATGGTGCCGGGCCTGGAGTTCAAGGTGGTCGACGACGACGGTACGGAGATAGCCTGGGACGGGGAGGAGTTCGGTGAACTGTGGGTTCGGGGCCCGTGGGTTACCACCGAGTACTTCGGGCGGCCGGACGCCAACGAGGAAGACTTTGAGGGCGACTGGCTGAAAACCGGCGATGTGGTCACCGTCGATCCCGACGGGTACATCAAAATCGTCGATCGGGCGAAGGACGTCATCAAGTCCGGGGGCGAGTGGATTTCCTCCGTCGAACTGGAGGGATCGATAATGGCTCACGACGCGGTGAGCGAGGCGACCGTCATCGGTGTGCCCCACGAGAAGTGGCAGGAGCGACCAGTCGCATTCGTCGTTCCAGCCGCTGGCGCCGACCGCGAGACCCTAAAGAAGGAGGTGATGGAGATGCTCTCCGAGGAGTACCCCAAGTGGTGGCTACCGGACGACATCGAGTTCATCGAGGAGGTACCCAAGACCGCTACCGGGAAGTTCTCGAAGAAAGACCTCCGGGAGCAGTACGACGATGCCTCGATGTTCGAGGGGCAGGTACCTGAGGAGGCCGCGCCGGACGACGACTGAGCGCCTGCAACTCACAGCCACGGGCGTCGGGTTCCGGGCTATTCTTACCGGTCCCGCCCCAGATGGTCGTATGGAGCTACTAGACGATAGTGTCGTCCCGGAATACGCCCGTGGGGTCAAGTCCGAGGCCCGTGAGTTCGCACAGGAGTACATCGCTCCCGCGGCCGAGGAGTACTACCGCTCGGGGGAGTACCCTTGGGACGTGCTGGAGGCGGGGATGGAGGCGGACCTGATCGCCCAGGACATCAGCGAGGAGTACGGCGGTCGAGGACTGGACCTCCACCAGATACTGGCCATCGCGGAGGAGTTCTACCGCGCCGACGCCGGCATCGCGCTCACGCTCCAACTCGCGAGCTTCGGCGCCGAGATACTCCAAGAGCACGGGAGCGAGGCTCAGAAGGAGCAATACCTCCGGCCGGTCGCCGAGAACGACCAGATAACCGGGCTCGCCGT
>CAZLOO010000293.1:0-3591 GCA_964561055.1 uncultured Halobacteriales archaeon | reverse complement strand
TACGACGCCGTTCAGTCCGACTGGGACTACGACCGTGACGTGCGGTTCCTCCGGGCGGCGCTAGAGCGCCACGGCGTCGCGGGCGAGCGCCTGCTGGAGGTCGGTTGTGGCACCGGCGAGCACAGCCGGCGCCTCCTGGCCGCGGGGTTCGACGTGACAGCGATCGATCCCCACGCCGGGATGCTCCAAGCCGCCCAAACAAAGTGCGACGCTCGCTTCCTCCAAGGGGCACTACCGTACCTCCCGATCGTGGGGGGGTTCAACGCCGCCGTCGCAATCCGGGGCGTGGTGAACCACCTCCCGCCGAGAGATCTGGCGCCGTCGCTGAGGGCCGTGCGAGACTGCCTCGACGAGGGCGGCCTGTTCGTCTTCGACAACAGTCCCCTCCCACCGGAGGGGAACCGGGCCGCGCTAGACGTGGGAGAATTCAACGGTGATCGGTACGCCCGGGTCGCCCGCCACGCCCGCCGTGAGGATGGCCGGCTGGACTGGCATTCAGTGACGTTCACGCCAGAAGAGGTCGTGTGTAACACCCGCCGGATGACGCCATTCACTGACGAGCGGGTGGCCGCGGCACTCACTCACGCGGGGTTCGATGCCGAGCGCCACGACGGCTACGGGCCCGGTGACGAGCGGACCGTGTTCGTCGCTGTCGCGTGAGCCACGGCCCCGATGTGTGCCGGGCCGGGATTCGTGCCACGTTGCCGTGCCTGGACAAGGGATTTGTCGCCTGAACGTCGAGTTGGGGACATGCCCCCGCTGATATTCCAGCTCGTGGCCCTCCTGATAGCCGTGGTGGCGCTGGCGACGGCCGCCTTTCCAAGGCAGATGGCGTCCTGGCGGATGCGCGGTCCCGGCGGCGGCCGCATCGAGCCGACCGGGATGCGGCTGGTGATGATGCGCGTGATGGGCCTGTTCGTCGCCGGTATCGCCCTCCTGATGGCCTTCGGCGGGGCGAGCCTGCTGGTATAACCTCAGGCGGGCACCTCATAGCCGTCAGCGATGTCCCCAGCTGCCCGGATTAGCCGGTCGAGGTACTCTTGGATGTCGTCGCCGACGATAGGGTGGCCGTGGATGGGCGCAACGAACGACGGCGGGAACGCTTCGAAGATGGCCTCCAGCGCCGCCCGGAGCTTCCCGGGGTTGACGTAGCGCAGCCACACCAGTTCGTCCCGGTGGAACTCCCGTATCGCGGCCTCGGGAATACCGTCGGGGAAGTCCGCGGAGGTCATCGCACACTGGCCGGGCTGGTGGTGGCTGCCGAAGCCGTCGGCGGCGAACAGTGTGCCGGAGCCGTGGTCGTAGATCCAGGTGGTGTGCGAGCGATCCGCCAGCGGCGGGTCGATGAAGCTGAACCGGCGACCACAGACGGTCATCTCGCCGCCGATATCGCACTTGGTGGCGTCGGACAGTCCCTGTGCGGCGGGTGCGCCGGAGGAGGCGATCAGCTCCACCTCGTGTCCCTCTGGGCGGAAATGCTCGATGTTCGCGGAGTGAGGATAGTCGGAGTGGGACAGCAGGATGGCGTCCACGCCGGCGCCGCCGGTCACCTCCATCACCCCCTCGATAATCCCCTCCTCATGATAGAACGACCCCGAGTCCACCATGACGTACCGGTCGGCCTCGCGGATGACGTACACGGAGACGTGGCGGTGGGCGTCCCCGATATCGTAGCACTCCTCGACCCACCAGAGGTCGTCGGCGAGCCGCACCGTCATCCCAGCGTCCCCACGCGGCCCTGTTCGTCCACCCGCTCGGCGACGGCCTTCGTCATCGTCATGAACTCTCGGGTGTCCTCCCGGACGACGTTGCCGTGGGCGGGGGCGACCATCGCCGGGTCGTACTGCTCGACGAGGCGATCGACCTCCCGCTGGAGCTTCGGGACATCGAGGTACTGGAACCAGAACAGCACCCGGCCGTGGAACTGAGTCAGTCGGTCAACCGTGAGCGGGGCGTCGAACTCGTCGGCGAACGCGAGAGATTCGCGCTCCAGGTGGGGATACCCTAGCCAGTCGACCGAGAAGAACGTGTCCGTCGTCGTCTCGGTCATCCACATGTGCAGCGAGGCGTCAGGGAAGGTGGCTTCGTGGAACGCGACCGTGTGCTCGCCCAGGTCCAGCGAGTCGCCCTCCCCGACCTGGATCGCATTCCCGAGGTGATACAGTTCGTGGGTGTTGCCATAGCGGGGCGCCACCAGCTCCGCTTCGGGATACTCCCGCATGAGCGCCGGGGCGTTGCCGGCGTGGGGGACATCCGGGTGCGAGACGACGACGTAGTCCAACCCATCCTCAAGCAGCCGGTCGGTCGCCGCGAGGATGCGGTCCGTGCTGGCCGGGGATAGGGTGTCGAACAGCAGACTCTGCTCGTCGTCGATGACGTAGGCGTTCTGTGCGATGTGCAGTGACTCCTCCGGGTCGTACCACGCCGGCAGCGGGCCCCCTTCGACGAAATCACTCCGGTCAGGGCCGTTCTCTTGGACCCAGTGAATCCCCGGGGCGATCTCCCGCGAGTCGTCGCTCCGTTGGACTGCCATGTCGTCGTGCGGCTCCGCGGGCGCGCCTGAAAAGCCTTGGTGGAGGAGGGGACCCGGACGGTGTCGGTGCACTACTCCTCGGCCGGCCCAGGGCCAGTGGCGGTGGCGTTGTGCGCCCGGATACCCCGGATGGCGGCTGCGCCAAGCACCGCCAGCCCGCCGCTCAATATCGCCAGCCCGTTGAGGTCCAGGCCGGCCCGCTCGCCCCGGCCGACGACAATGACCCCACGCATTCCCTCGCCGCTGTGGGGGCTACACTCGTACTTGACGACGCCGTCGCCCTCAAGCCGCACTGCGTAGCGGTGACCCACCTGGTCAGCCGCTCCGCTGGCGAAGGAGCCGTCGGCTGCGCGCACGTCGTGAGTCACCCCGTCGGTGACCCACTCCCAGACGATGGTGGTGCCCGCGGAGACGTGGACTGCAGGCGGATCGAACGCCAGCCGGCCGCCATTGCCCTCGGCCCCGACAGCGACCCTGATTACATCATCGTTGGTCGCGTCGACGACTTCGCTGTAGTTGTCCGTCTCCGCCAGCCAGCCGTCGAAGGTGCGCGCTGGGCTGTCCCCGGCCTCCTCCGCGGGCGTAGCGGTAGGGTCGCCGCTCTCGCCACCGGCGGCGGTTGTCGCCGGAGGCTCCAGGGACGCCTCAACGTCCCCGACCACGAGCGCCCCCTTCATTCCGGCGCTCTTGTGGGGTGTGCAGTAGTACCGCACTACGCCTGGCGAGGAGGGAGTGTGGCTGAAGGTCGCCCCGGCATCGCCGTAGTAGGAGGACTCGAACGCACCGTTCGAGGCGATGACGTTGTGCTGGCCGCCCTTCCCGGTCCACCGCCAGACGACCTCCGTTCCGGGATCGATGCGGACCGCGGCCGGGGCGAACGCGAGATTGCCGGCGTTGCCGGCGGCGCCGACGGCAATCTCGACGTTGTCCTGCCCCCGCCTGTCGACGATCTCGTCGGCGTTGCCGGTGTTACTGAACCAGGCGCCCAGGCCGGACTGAGCGGCCCCGGCGCCCGGCAGCGCGGCCGCGCCGGCGGCGGCTGTCGCAGCGCCGGCGAC
>CAZLOO010000292.1:0-3592 GCA_964561055.1 uncultured Halobacteriales archaeon | reverse complement strand
GTAGCTGCCGTCGGCCATCCCCTCGGCGACTGCCCGGCCCATCGCCCGCCACTCCATCCGGAACTCCTCGAACTCCGCCTCTGAGAACCCCCCTGCGAGCAGCTCGTGCCTGTCCGCTTCCAAGCGGGACCCGGTGGCTCGCTGGCGTGCAGCCTCAAGCTGCTCGGGCGAGTAGGGCGGCGCCACCGTCCGACTGAACTCGTAGCGCCTCGTCTCGACGGCCGACAGCCCTGCGTCCTCGAACAGCCCCGGCACCGCCCCGAGGGTGAGGTCGGTACGGGCCCCGGCGACGTAGCGCTCGCGGAGCGTCCCCGCAAGCCGCGGCTCCTCGGAGATGGTCGATTCCACGCTGGCGGCGGTGTTGTCCGGTTCGACAGCGGCCACTAGTCCTGAGGACGTGCGGGCGAACTCGGCGATCGCCACCCTAGGGTCGGGGAGGTTCACCAGAAGCGCCTGACAGACCACTAGGTCCACGGCGCCTGTCCGCAGCGGGAGCGCGACCGCATCGCCGACAGCCGTTTCGACGGGCGCCTCGGCGAGTAATGCGGGGTCGCGGTCGACGCCGAGTATCCGCCCTGGAGACTCCTCGTCCAGCACGCGGGACAGCTCCCCGGTCCCGCAGCCGACGTCGACGACCCGCTCGTGGTCGGCAAGCTTCAGCGGGGCAAGTGCCGAGCGGTCGTCATCCCACATCCCTTCTCGAGTCCGGCGCAGGTACTCCGGCGAGAAGCGTCGCACACCGTTGGTGTGGGACGGGCGGTGAAAAACTGACCGGCGTTACCCGTCGCGAAACACTTTTACACCCATGACCTATCCAACGGATAACGACCGTGAGCACACTCGACCGGTTCAGGCGGCTCTTCGTAATGGACGACAGGGAGCGCCCGTTCGTCTGTCGCTCCTGCGGGACGGGCTACGAGGTTGAGTACTACACCTGCCCGGAGTGTGATAGCTTCTCCGTTGAGCGGGACTAGCGTAGCTCCCGGACGCGCTGGATATTCCAGGCGAACCCCTTGTCGTCCCCGTTGGGCGTCTCCAAGACCAGTGGTACGTCCGCTAAGTCCGGGTGGGTAATCACCGCGCGCATTCCCTCGACGCCGATGTGACCCTCCCCGATGTGGGCGTGTTCGTCCTTGTTAGTCCCGCAGGGGTGTTTCGAGTCGTTGAGATGGATACACGCCAGCCGGTCTAGCCCGATCACCTCGTCGAACGCCTTCACCGTCTCCTCGACCCCCTCGGCCGTCGAGAGGTCGTACCCCGCCGCAAACGCGTGGGCGGTGTCCAGACACACCTCCAGGTCCTGCTCGCTGGCCTCGATTACCCGTGCGAGATGCTCGAAGTTGCCGCCGAGCTTCGTGCCACTGCCGGCGTCGGACTCCAGCAGCACCGTCACCTCCTCCGGCACGTCTAGCCGGTTGAGCGCCGTGGCCGCATTCTCCAACCCCGCGTCCACGCCGGCGCCGGTGTGGGCGCCGAGGTGGACGTTGACGTAGTCGATGCCGAGCGTGGCGGCCGCCTCAACCTCCTTCTGCATGGAGTCGACTGATTTCGCCCGGAGGTCCTCCTTCGGGGTGCAGAGGTTCACCAGGTACGAGGAGTGGATCACCCACGGTCCGAGGTCGTTATCGGCGGCCAGCTCCCGGAACCGCGCGGCCTCCTCCTCGCCGATGTTCGGGTCCTGCCATACCTGCGGGGAGTGGCTGAAGATCTGCCCGCAGTTGCCGCCGATCTCCACCTGCTCCTCGACCGCGTTGTACACACCCCCCGCGATAGACGTGTGAGCGCCGATTCTGAGCATATCTTTTCCAGAGCGGGCGGCCGTATAGGGAGTTCGGAACCACGCCAGGCGGTTGCGCCCGCGGCGGAGCGAAACCGTCAACCGAGGCCGGGCGCAACCCCGTTCATGGAGTGTGACAAGTGCGGCGACGGGGCGGTGATGTCGGCCCCGTACTCCGGGCTTCACCTCTGCGAGCCGCACTTCCTACGGTCCGTCGAGAAGCGCGCCCGCCGCCGTATCCGCGAGGACGGCCTGCTCTCGACCGACGCAACGCCTGGGGCCCCCGAGACGTGGGTAATCGGACTTTCCGGCGGGAAGGATAGCGCCGTGCTCGCCGACCTGCTGTGTGACACCTTTGAGCGCGACCCCCGGGTGGAGCTGGTCGCGCTCACCGTCCACGAGGGGATCGAGGGATACCGCGATGAGTCGGTGGCGGCCTGTGAGGAGCTAGTCGCGGAACTGGGCCTGCGCCACGAGCTCGTTACCTACGAGGAGGAATTCGGCGTTCGGATGGACGAGGTCGCCGAGAAGGACCCGCTCGGGATGGCACCGTGTGCCTACTGTGGGGTGTTCCGGCGGGACGTGCTCGCGCGCTACGCCGAGCAGTTCGGTGCGGACAAACTGCTCACCGGCCACAACCTCGACGACGAGGCCCAGACGGCGCTGATGAACTTGCTGAAGGGTGACGTCGCTCAGATAGCAAAGCAGTTCGACGCCTCACTGGGTGCCTTTGAGGAGCGCGCTGACGGCCCGTTCGTTCCACGAGCGAAGCCACTCCGGGATATACCGGAGAAAGAGATCGCGCTGTACGCCCATCTGAAGGAGTTACCGGTCCACGCGGTTGAGTGTCCCCACGCCGGCGAGGCGTTTCGCGGGGAGGTCCAGTCGTTGCTGTATGATCTCGAGGAGGCCCATCCCGGCACCCGACACTCCATTATGGCTGGCTACGAGGAACTATCGCGCGCCGTCGCCGGGAAGTACCGCGACGACGAGCCCCCCGGGGAGTGCGAGCGCTGTGGCCGGCCCACCCGGGACGGGCTCTGCCGGGCCTGCCAGTTGGTGGACGCAGTCGGGTAGTCGGACACATGTCAGACGAACTTGACTGACAGAACTGTCGTTGTTCGGTTATCGTCGCCCGAAAGAAACGAATAACCGAACCGACCTATCGGATAACGTCCAGGCCGTTGTTCTTCTCTATCTCCTCATGGCCGCCGTCCGTCTCGCCGAACCCGACGTTATCGGTGCTGCCGACCTCCACGTCGTTGACGTCGTCGTTCAGCGCCTGCCGGGAGGCGTCGGCCTGCTTCTGGGTCGTCGGCCCGAGGATCTGAGCGCTCTGGACGCCTGTCATGATCGCCATCACGCGGACGCGGCCCTTGTACTCCTCCTGAATGCGTGCGCCCCAGATGACGTTCGCGTTCGCCTCCAAGCGCTCGGTGATGTTCTGGGCGATGCCCTCGGCCTCCTTCAGCGTGAGGTCCGGGCCGCCCGTGATGTGGACCAGGCCGCCGGTCGCCCCGCGGTAGTCTACGTCCAGCAGCGGGTGGTTCATCGCGTCCTTCACCACCTCCTGTGTCTTGTTCTTATCCTGGGTCTCACCGACGAGCATCACCGCGACTCCGCCCTGACCCATTATCGAGGTCATATCGGCATAGTCCAGGTTAATGAGCGACGGCTGGGTGATGGTCTCGGAGATTCCTTTGACGGTTTCGGCGATGATCTGGTCCATCACCGAGAACGCCTTGCCGATGGGCAGGTTGGGGACGTAGTCCAGCAGCCGGTTGTTGTCCAGCACGATGATGGAGTCGGCCTCGT
>CAZLOO010000291.1:0-3612 GCA_964561055.1 uncultured Halobacteriales archaeon | reverse complement strand
TTCCGGATCTGCTCCGGCTTGTCCATCAGTTTCTCGCACTCCTGTACAATCTTCTTACGTCGGCCCATTATAACGACGAATACCGGGAGCAGGGTCAAAAGGGTAGTGTTTCACCGCCACCGAAACGCCGCCACGGCCGTGAGAACGGGCGGCACACGGATAGTTCGGGGATTGAAGAAACGCGAAGCAGCACCAGCCATCCGTTCGGATTGCAGCCCTCCCATGCCTCCTGTTCTGAGAGCTCGCCCAGCTCACGTCTCGCGTGAGGCCTGCGACCGGAGGTGCTCGTATGCCCACCGAACCTGTTCGAACGTCTCCGGGTCGCCGCCGTGATCCGGATGTGCCTCCTTAATCCGCTCGCGGTACGCCGCCCGAACCGTTTTAATGTCGTCGTCCGGCTCAACACCGAGGATCTCGCACGCCTCCCGAGTACGCCGACTCACAGTCACGGTCCCGCCGTGGGTGCGGGGGCCGCGACGAGTCTGAGTGCCGCCGTCAGCGCGAGGGCCGTCGCCTTCCCAGAAGTCGCCGTCCCAGGGCCACTCGCCGGGGTCGAACGGTTCGTAGTCGATATCGGCACTCCGGGATCGTTCTGTCTCCGCGCCGGGGCGACCGACGGTGCCGTCCGGGTTGCGCTCAACGCCAACCCGCTCGTATAATGTCTCGGCGTACCGCCGTTGCGCGCGTCGATAACAACCGACGCTGCCCGCGACCGAAACCGCCGCGAGCGCCAGCGCCAGCGGCCGCCCAGTCCCGACAATGAGTAGAAGCGCTCCCACCGCCGCCAGCAGGACAGCGAGCGCGAACGTGGCAAACGCCCGGTGCACGCTCATCAATTGGCCCGCCGACATCTTAAGCATCGGGTAATGCCTCCGGTAGTGCCGCCCGCGGGCGCAACTCTCAAGCCTCGCCACCCCGTGCTAACGGTAGGCATGGATGTTCGCGTGCAGGGTCGTGGGCCATCAGAGCCGTTCCTCTCCGCGCGGGATCTCTTCGAGACCGAACACGACCTCGCGTGGCCTATCGAGGTGGAGGTGCGTCAGAACCCAGACGAGCGCACCCTCACGGGCCACTACGACGACAGTCACCACACGTTGGTGATGAGCCGACAGGCAGCCACGAGTGCGATGGCCCGCGAACTTGCCCTCCACGAGTTCGCGCACATGCGCCGCTACGAAGACCGCCATCCATCACACACGCAATCGACCGAGGAGGCGATGTTCCTCGCGCTGGCCGGTGAGAGCGTCGAGCGCCGAAAAATAAGCCACTGCTACCAGATTGCCAACCACATGAAGGATATCTATGCTGACGACATCACCCTCGCGGTGGCACCCTCGGACAAACTCCGGGACTTCTTCGAGGCGTCACTGGCGACGGCTCTCGCTGACCGTCCCGGCGAGGCGCCCGGCGATTGGCAGCGCATCTCCCCCGCAGCGGACCCTGAAATCACCGCAGTCAACGCCGCGTTCGCACTAGCGCTGCTGGAGCGACACGACGCGGTGCCCGACGGCCACCGGTTATACGACCTCGCACACGCGGCCTCTCGCGACGCCCCAGGCGTACGTGTGGCGGCGTTCAAGCAACTGTTCAAATCACTCGGTCCGGAGCCGAGCGAGTCGGAGTACCGGAAGGTGCTCGTCGACGCGACCCGCGAGTATGTCAACCCCGGAACCGGGCTGGCGGCCGACTGAGCGTGCTGTAGGAGCCGGCGGCTGTGAGGGCACTCCTGGGTGCGATGCCGGCGTGAAAACTATCGACGCATCGGGGGAAGACACTCATGTGGCGCGATGTAGCCCCTGGGTATGCGGTCGCTCTCTAGACGCGATGCCCTCCGTGTCGGCGGGACGATACTTCCCATCGCTGTGGCCGGGTGCACCTCCTCCTGTCCGGATGACAATCGCCCAACCCCTGACCGGGTGATTCGACCCGGAGACGGTCCCGGGGTCGCCCCCGACCCGACCATCGACTGGCCCACGCTCCGTGGAACCGCTCGAAACACCGGAGTCCGCGACGGCGCTCAGCCTCCTGCGGCCCCGGCGACTGCGTGGGCGACGGAACTGCCTGGATCGACCGGCGTGAGCGCTCCCGTGCTCGCCGACGGCATCATCTACGTCGTCGATGGTGACGGGATCCTCCGCGCGCTCGATGCGCGCGAGGGTAACGAACGCTGGTCTGCCGACGCCGGCACTGGACCCGTGCACGAGGCGCCGACGGTGGCCGACGGCGGTGTCCTCGTGGCCGGTGAGTCCGGGACCGCACTGTACTCCGCCGCCCACGGCGATGTGCTGTGGGAGACGGAGCACGCGGCAGTCGCCTCGGGGGTCGTCGGCGAGCACGCTTACGTCCCGGCAGAGACGGAACTGCTCGCACTTGACCCGGCAGACGGGAGCATGAAGTGGCGGGCGCCGCTCGACGGCCCGGTCTCCCGACCCGCGCTCGGCCCGGATGGACTCTACGTTGCCGCACCACAGTTGGTCGCGCTCTCCCCAACCGGCGAGCGCCGGTGGGGTGGCGGTCCGGAACAGCTATTCTCGTTTCCCGTCGTCACCGACGCGGTGTATGCTGGGAACGATGACCATCTCCGAGCGTTCGAACCGACCGGCGAGGAGCGCTGGCGGTTCGAGCGCGGCGATGGCCGAGGATTCGACGCCCCTGTTGTCACCTCGGAGAGTTTGTACACCGTCGAGCGTGTCGGCGAGGGACCGGACGCACTGTATGCGCTCGATCGTGGTGGCGACGGCCCGGCCCCGCGGTGGTGTGCCCACCTCGGCGAGGGATCGGTCGATGCCGCCAGCCCCACGCAGGCCCTGGTGTCGATGCCCGCCGACGAGGGGCCACAGGCCGACTTCGCGCTCCAGTCGCTCTCCAGCGAGCGGGGAGAGGGCGGATGGGCGCTCCAGGCCCGCTCACGGGTCACTCCGGCCGCAATCGCTGACGGAAGCGTGTTCCTGACTAGCGGCCGGACGGTGGTCGCGCTCAGCGGCGGAGGTGAGAGCGCGTGAAGGTGTTCCGGGAACGTCGGCGACTCGTCAGTGCCGTCGCGATTCTCGGAAGCCTCGCGCTGGTCGCGAGTACTACCGTTCAGGCGACGGTTCCCGCGCCCGACGCCTACCAGTTCAATCCGGCGCTCACAGGGCCGCAGGGACTGCGCGAGACGGTCGCGCCAGGACTGACGCTCACCGGCATCATGGCACATGTCGCGCTCCTGCTTGCCCGCGGAGGAAGCGAGTCGCGCCTCCGGTTGTGGGGGCGCCGTATCACCGCCGTTGGCCTTACGTTCGCGTTCATTGGCTATGCCGGTCTGTTCAGCTTGGACACGGCGGTCGGCTCGCTCGCCAGCCTCGTGGCAGCGCTGTTCGCCCTGCTCGCTGTCGGGGCCGTCGGCGTTGCCGGCCTCGGTGTTGGGCTGTACGGTATTGGGCTCTTCCGTACGGACGCGACGATGAAACGGGTCGCTGGTCTCATGCTCATCGCCACCCCGCTCGTCGGCATTGCCGGCGTCTGGGACCAGATCAGCTGGTCGGTTCCGACCGTCGTGTACGCCATAGGAATGGCCGTCCTCGGCTACGACTGCTGGCTGACTGCGAACGATGAGCCGATGGAGCGCACGAC
>CAZLOO010000290.1:0-3612 GCA_964561055.1 uncultured Halobacteriales archaeon | reverse complement strand
CTACGATAAGAACCCCGCCCAGGGGTACTGCCAGATCAACGTGAAGCCGAAGATCAGCAAGGTCCGCGAGAAGTTCGCCGAGAAGGTTCAAGCGCCGAGCAACTAGGCCACGGAGCGGCTCTCCTGCGGCTGCTTTTCTCGGTGGGCATCGACAGCAGCGAGACGAGTGTCCGTCCGGGCGGGTCGAGTGGCTTCCGACGGGGCCACGGTCGAGTTCTATGTAGCGACATGGAGTGTATGACGCCGGACGGGGGCCTTTTTAGCCCTCGCCGGCTACCAACCGTATGGTTCGGAACGTCGCGGAGGACCTCCAAGAGCTGGAGCCGGAGGACTTCCATTTGCTCTCGGGGTTGGAACACGGGATGCGGTTCTCGGAGTGGGTCGACCGCGACGAGGTGACGAAGTACTCGCGGTTGGACGGCGAGGAGGTGGACTACCGGCTGGATAGGGCCGAGCGGCGGGGGTTTCTCGAGCGCAAGACGATCCAGTACCAAGGGTTCCGGCTCACCTTTGAGGGGTACGACGCTCTAGCGTTGCACACATTCGCCGAACGCGACACCATCCGAGGGATGGGCGCCCCACTGGGGGTAGGCAAGGAGTCGGACGTGTACGAGGTGGAGTCGTACAAGCCGCTGGCGCTGAAGTTCCACCGCGAGGGGTACACGGAGTTCAGGGAGGTGGCCCGCGGCCGGGAGTACACCGCCGGCAAGGAGCATCTCTCCTGGCTGTACACGGCACGGAAGGCCGCCGAAACGGAGTACGAGGCCCTCGAGGCGCTCTACCCCTCCGTCCGGGTTCCTCGTCCGGTGGACCAGAACCGTCACGCCATCGTGATGGAGAAGCTGGAGGGGGTGGAGCTATCCCGTGCCGCACTAGAGCCGGAGCAGGCAGTGGGAGTGCTGGACCTGATACTCCGGGAGCTGTCGGCGGCCCACGAGGTGGGCTACGTCCACGCGGATATGAGCGAATATAATGTCGCCGTCAGCGAGGACGGGGTACGGGTGTTCGACTGGCCACAGGCCGTCGAAACCAGCCACGAGAACGCCGAGGAATTCCTCGAGCGGGATGTGCGCAATCTGGTGGGCTACTTCCGGCGGAAACACTCCGATCGGATCGACGAGGTGAACATCAAAAGCCTCGCGCAGGCACTCCGGGAGGGGACGTTCAAGTCGGTGCGCGAGCACTAATAAAGCGCATACCGCTATAGTGAACCGGCAGCGTCCCCGCGGGCCCGTGGGCACCCCGGTCGGCGAGTACCAGAACCACCACCTTCCCGAGACTGGCGACCGGATAGCTCGTGACCAGCGGGACGGCAGAACCCACCGCTGTCAGTAGGAGTTCGGCCAGCAGTCAGCCCGAGACTATCCGGCGCGCCGGGAGGTCGTCTCTGTTGCCCGGCAGGAGTGTCGTTCCATACAACCTGAGGGGGACTCCGGGTCGTAGGGTACAATTTGAGATAAACTTTCTTGAGGCGGTTACTGAAAACGTCTACACCGGTCGCCCGGTCGAGACGATGGAGAGCTCGTCGTTGAGGGTTACCTGGAGGGTGGCATCGCCAACGGTCACGTCCACCTGCATCCGAAGAGGGTCCTCGTCAACGACGGTGACGGGGGCGTCCGAGACGCACCACTCCAGCTGCCAGTAAGGAGTCTCCGAAAGGCGGACGCCCTGGTCACGAGCAAACGCGACCACATCCGACTGGTCCAGCAGCACCAGCCCGATCGCCGAGCAGAGCCGGTGGTCGCACTGCTCGCAGACGTGCTCCGCCCGCAGGTCGGCGTCCAAACAGCAGTCAGTCTCCCCCTCCGGGCGCTCGATGGTCGTGCGCATCCGGCCGTTGCACTCCGGGCAGACGCCGTCCTTCGCTAGACAGTGGAGGTGACGCACCCGCTGGTCGAACGCCTCCAAGATCTCGCTGTCCGTACGGCCGTGGAGCCCCCCGGGCGGGAACGTGTACTCCCCATGGCAGCGGCCACAGGCGGGACAGTGGATAGAGAGGCGCTCGTCCTCGTAGCTGGCGGCGAGGGGCTCGCCACACCGGGTACACGGGTCATCGATGTCGATCTCCCGGCGCGGATGCTGGTTGAACGAGCCGGCCAACACCGCCTGGACCACCTTGCGGCCGGCGGTGCGGAGCTCGTACCCCTCGTCGGTCTTGCGGACGAACTGATCGGTGAGTTTCGAGAGGTGGTAGTTGAATTGCGCGCTGTCGACCATACCGACCTCCTCGCGGATGGCCGAGAACCGGGCCGGGCGCTTCTCGGCCTCCCACAGCGCCTCGAGGATGGAGAGACGGGTCTCGTTGCCGACCAGCGCGAACGCGTCGGCCGGCGCGACACATTCCTCACACTCCTGTATCGACCGTTCGCGTGCCTCGCTCATGTCGGCTGATACGACCGTCTCGGCTTAAAACGTTGTCCGTACCCAGGTTTTGTTTCACAGCCGATAGGTCTGGGCCGGTGTGGCTTTTGACGGTGGAGGGCCAACGGCCGGCATGGACGGGAAACGCCGGGCGTTTCTTGACGGGGACCGCCCGGACGACGTGGTGCTGTTCCTCGGCGAGGACGCCGTGTCGGGCATCGACAGCCTCGCAAAGCAGGGCGAGCGGGTACCGGGCGGCGTGGTGCTCGTGCTGCCGGGCGAGCAGGGCCGGAGCGCATTTCGGCGCGCGACCGGCGTGGACGCGATGTCGTTTGCCGGGGCCGCCTCGGGGACGGAGGGGCGGGTCGCGCCGGATCTCATCACCGGGACCTGTCCGGAGGCGGAGGGCGAGGGTGGCCACGCTCTGCAGTTCCTGCTGGGATTCGTCGAAAGTGAGAATCAAGAGGCCGGCGGTCTGTACGCCGAGGGAGACGTGCTCCACGCTTACGCCGCCTGCGAGTGTGCCACCGCCTACTCCGACCGGTGGGTGGTCGGGGAGCGGTGAGGCTCTTCGTCTACGGCACCCTGACCGATCCGGACATCGCCGAGGAAGTGGTCGGGGACGCGGCGTTCGCCGGCAGGGCGGTCTGTCGCGGGCTCCACCGCGCCAAGGGGATCTGCCCCACCCTCGCCCCGGGCGGGAGCGTCGAGGGGCGATTGCTGGACACCGACCGGGTAGCCACGGTGGACGCTTACGAGGGGGTCGAGAGCGGCCTTTACGTCCGGGTGGCGCTTCCGGGTCCGGGCCCGGAGGGGGTCGTCTCCACGTACGTCGGTGACCCGGACCGGTTAGACGCCGACGCCGAGTGGCCCGGCGAGGGGGCGTTCCCCGAGCGGGTTCGCCGCTACGTCGCGAGCGGAGTCCGCGTGGAGTGCGCGGTGTAGTTTCACTTCCGGCGCGGTAGGCGGGGACTTTTATCCATCGGTGGCATCACTCAAATCGTCACACGCTCCGGCGCCCCCCCTTGCGTCGAGCGTTTCCCCCCATTTCTCACGTCGGCAGAGGTATGCCCGAGCAGGAGGTAGCCCGACCATGCTGTCGCTGACCGACGTGCGCGCCGCAGAGAAGCGCATCCGAGAGGCCGTCCGGCGGACGCCGATAGAGCACGCCCGGGGATTCTCGGACGCGACCGGCACGGACGTCCACCTGAAACTGGAGCAGTTCCAGCGCACCGGCGCGTTCAAGCTACG
>CAZLOO010000289.1:0-3618 GCA_964561055.1 uncultured Halobacteriales archaeon | reverse complement strand
CGCTCCTGCCCGGCCGGGTGTACGATCTTCTCTCGACGGCCGATGATCGGGTGCCTGCGACCCACGAGTTCTGCGAGCCGGCCCTCGATCACGACCCCGACGCCGATGGGGAGCTCCCCGTCGGGCTCTCCCACGAGGAGAAGGTGGAGTACGCCGCGAGCGCGTTCGAGCTGATGGGTATCGAGCGGTTCGCTCGGCTTGTGGTGTTCGCCGGTCACGCTGGCCAGACGGCGAACAACCCGTTCGACGCTAGCTTAGACTGTGGCGCCTGTGCCGGCAACCCCGGCGGCCCGAGCGCTCGAGTGCTGGCAACGATCTGCAACGACGAGTCGGTCCGGGACTCGCTCCGCGAGCGTGGCATCGAGATCCCCGAGGATACGGTGTTCCTCGCCGGCGAGCACAACACGACCACCGACGAGGTAACGCTGTTCGACGACGCCGTCCCCGAGAGCCACGCCGCGGACCTCGAACGGCTCCGCGCGGACCTCTCGGCCGCCCGCGAGGGGGCGACCGCCGAGCGGGCACCCACGATGGGCGCCGACCCGTCACGGGGGATCCGCGAAACCGAGCGCCGGGCGGCCGACTGGGCCCAGACCCGCCCGGAGTGGGGGCTGGCTGGCAACGCCGCCTTCGTCATCGGCCCGCGTGGGCTGACGGAGGGACTCAATCTCGACGGCCGGTCGTTCCTGCATTCGTACGACCACGCGACCGATCCCGACGGGGACGCCCTGGAGGCGATCATGGCCGGCCCGATGGTCGTCACCCAGTGGATCAACAGCCAGTACTACTTCGCCACCGTCGACACCGCCGCCTACGGCGCCGGCTCGAAGGTGACCCACAACCCGGTCGGCAACGTCGGGGTCTACCAGGGTAATGGCGGTGACCTGATGACCGGGCTCCCCGAGCAGTCGCTGCTGGCAGCCGACGGCACACCATATCACCAACCGCTGCGACTGTCGGTGGTGATCCATGCGCCCGTCGAGCGCGTGACGGAGATCTTGGCCGACCACGAGCACCTGCAAGCGCTGCTGGACAACGGCTGGCTCTCGCTGACCATCGTGGACCCCGAGCAGGGCTGTTGTCCGTTCCGCTACGAGGGGGGGCTGGAGTGGACCGACGCCACGGCCGAGCCCGCGCCAGCACGGGTGGCGGCCGACGACGACTGACACGCAGCGAGCGCAAGCCACCCCTTCAGAGGTGGGAGGAGGTCAGGCGGGCCGAACGGTTAACACTCTGCCGTCCCCCGTGTGTGGGGATGCGCATCACCGAGGTAGAACTCCACGAGTTCGACTATCGTGTCGAGGAGATGGGCACTGTCGACGGCAACTGGGTGTACGAGCCCGGGGGAGTGCTCGAGCCGCCGGGGTTCGTGCTCACGCTGCGGACCGCTGACGGCACGGAGGGTCACTACCGTGGGTTCGCGTTCACGCCGCCGATGATCGCCCAGATCGGGATGGTCGCCGACCAGCATCTGCTCGGCCGGGATCCCCTCGAACGGGAGGGTATCTGGACTGACCTCTGGCGGGCGCTCCGGCACACGGACCATCTCGGCGTCGGCCCGATCGACGTCGCGCTGTGGGACCTCGCCGGCCGCCACTACGGGGAGAGCGTGAGTGCCCTGCTCGGTGGCTACCGCGAGGAGCTGCCAGCCTATGCCTCGACGACGTTCGTCGACGACAGCGGTGGGCTCGACTCTCCAGCGGCGTTCGCGGACTACGCCGAGGACTGTCTGGTCGAGGGCTACGAGGGGTTCAAGTTCCACGGTCACCCGGAGTCCCGGCCGGAGGTCGACATCGCGATCTGTGAGGCCCTGGCCGAGCGGGTCGGCGAGGAGATGGACCTGATGCTCGACTCCTCGAGCCTCTACCGGACCTACAGCGACGCTCTCGCGGTGGGGCGGGCGCTGGATGATCTCGACTTTTTCTGGTACGAAGACCCGCTGTACGACGGCGGAACCAGCCCGACGATGCTGCGGAAGCTGGCGGACACGCTGGACACACCCGTCCTCGGGCTGGAACACGTCCGGACCGGCCACTTCGGGACGGTGGGACATCTCGATGTGAGCGCCGCGGACCTCGTGCGCACCAGCAGCCACCTCGACGGCGGTATCACCGGTATCCGGAAGACCGCCAGCGCCGTCGAGGGGTTCGGTCTGGACGTTGAACTGCTGCTGGGCGGGCCCTCGCATGCCCACGCGATGAGCGCACTGCGGAACACCAGCTACTACGAGCACGGCCTGGTCAATCCCCACAGCGAGTGGGTGCTGAACCAGGGATTCGAAGAGGAGCCCGAATCCCTTGAGGACGGTCGGATGGTCGTGCCCGAGGGCCCCGGGCTGGGCGTGGACATCGACTGGGGGTTCGTCGAGGAGCGGGCGACCGGCCACCGGCTGTTCGCCCGCTGAGCCGACCGGGTCTAAATGGACAGGCTCTTTGTGGTATCGCAGGCAAGAATCCTCCATGGCAATCGGCGCCAGCACACCGCTGGAGCGCGCCCGCGAGCGGCTCCAGGACGTGGCGGCGCCGGTAGACGCCGCCGTCGTTGCCGCATTGCTGCTCGGGGGGGTGTACGTCTATCTCGCGGGGCTGGGCGGGACGAACCTCCAGGCGTACGACGAGGCGATCTACGCCGCCGCGGCGCGCAACATGCTCGAGCACGGCGAGTGGCTCGTCCCGCACGTCCACGCGATGGCCCGGGATGGCGCGCTCCGGCCGTTTCTCGACAAGCCGCCGCTGGTGATGTGGCTCCAGGCGATCGCGATGGCGGCGCTCGGCCCCACGGAGTTCGCCGCCCGCCTCCCCAGCGCGCTGTCGGCCATCGGCGCCGGCCTCGTCACCTACGCGCTGGGGCGGGAGCTGTGGAGCGGCTCCGCCCGGCAGGGCCGGTTCGTCGGTGCTGCTGGCGCGGCGGTCTTTCTCACGACGCCCGCGGTGTTCCGCCTGATGAACGGCGGCCGACAGGGCGGAACGGACATGCCGCTGGTGCTGTTCGGCACGCTGTTCGTGTACGCCACCTACCGGGGGCTCCGGTCCGACCGGGACGCTCGCTGGCTGCTCGTGATGGGCGCGGCCGCGGGCCTCGCCGTGCTGTCGAAGGGCGTCGCGGCCGGCACGTACGCGCTCGCGACGGTTCCCCTGCTGGTGGTCTTCCGTGACCGCCTGGAGGCGCGGCTCCGACCGTTCCTGCGAGGCTGTGCGGTGACCCTGCTGGTCGTGCTCCCCTGGCCGCTGTACGCGCTGGTCGCGGTGCCGCAGCAGTTCATCGAGGACTTCCTGCTAGAGCAGGTGCTCGCCCGCGCCCAAGGGGCGGTCACCGCCGGGTCGGGGCTGCTCCCGTTCATGAACTATCCATATTTCATCGAGTTCCCACGGTTGATGGACCCGTGGGTGCTGTTCCTCGCGCTCGGCACCGTCGCCGTGCCGGTCGCCCTCTACCGCGCGGGGGGGCGACGCCTCCGCGTCGCCGAGACCACACCCGGCGAGGGGCTCACGGACCTCGGGGCGACCCTGTTCGCGGTCTGGTGGCTGGGGCTGGTGTTCTGGACGTACATCGCGGTCGGCGACCATCCCTGGTACCTGCTCCCGATGTACGTCCCGGCGGGGCTGGTGGTCGGCCGGC
>CAZLOO010000288.1:0-3621 GCA_964561055.1 uncultured Halobacteriales archaeon | reverse complement strand
GCTCAAGGATGACCGGCCGGCCGTCGCCGTCGTACCCCCAGACGTCCACCGGCCCCGCAGGCGTCTCGTACTCTCTGGTGTCGGGCCGGAATCCGTCCTCGATCAGTTCCGGCGTTGCGAAGATGCGGTCCCGGAGATCGGCCTCCGAGCCCTGCAACTCGAGGCTGGCGTCGTCGTCCATCGGCAACAGCGCGGCGTGGTACACCCGCTCGCAGGTGATCCGGATGACTTCGCGGGGACTGGTGCGGACCGCCGTGAGTACGAGCGGGTCGGTGTCGGTCACCTGCACCGTCGCGCCGGGGGGCTGCCAGTTGCGGGGGTCCGCCTTGGTGTCCCCGTGGACCAGCACCGTCCCGTCGGGCTTGCACAGGACGAACCGGTCACCCGATTCGAGCTGGGACTGCGCGCGGCCCTCGTAGGCGACGGCACACCGGGTGTACAGCGAGAGACAGGCGTTGCAGCGCTTGCTCTCGCCGAGGAGCTGGTCCACTTCGTCGGCTGTCGGTGCCTCGATTACCCGGCTGTCCATGTGATGTCGTGTACTGGCTACGGGGGCAAGAGGTGTTCGCCGCTGGACGATACCGAGAGCGTGGCGTCGGAGACATAGTCAACTATCGGTCATCTTCCCGCGCCCGTGCTGAATATAGAGGCTATATGTCGTAGAGAGTACCGCTCACTCGTCCGTGAGTCCGAGTTGCTCGGGCACTTCCTGAGGGTTGTGGTAGAGCCGGGCTTCCTGCACCTTGCCGTCTGCGATGATCATCTTATCCATACCGTTGAACTCGATCTCGCGCCCGGTTGGCGGGACGCCTTGGAACTCCCCTTTGTGTGTTCCCGTTATCGTCCATTCTTTCATAACGATCCCGTCGCCCACGAGCAGGTCGTCTGCGACGACGTGCCAGTCGGGAAACGCCGACCGAACCTCCCGGAGGTACGCTTCGAACGCCTCGCGTCCGTGAATTTCACCTTCGGGCAGAGATGGATTGTAGAACGCGATCGACTCGGCGACCACGTCTAGCTTCGAGAGGTCTCCGTTCCACAGATCCTCGTAGTCCTGGTAGGTATTCAGGGTCTGTTCGTGTTCGGTGGTGCTTGTTTTCGCCATCCGGTGGCTCACCCGATTCAGACTCGGTTGCGCGGGAGGATATTGTTATTCGGTGAGAACGTTCCTATCCCCTGCGAACGTTTGCGCCTTGTGCAACGGTTGTCGGATACCCTCGTAGCCCTCTATACTGTCCGGCGTTTCTCCCGGGCCAACTATTAGATGGGACGTGACCGTACTCTCGGTATATGTCAACGGATGACATGGAATCCGCGCTGGAGGCCATCCAGTTCTTTGCGAATTCGGCCAACAGCGTCCGGGTGTTCGAGGCACTCGCCAACGGGGTGACGACGAGCAGTACCCTCGCCGAACGCACGGGCGCGTCGCGGTCAACGGTCGCACGGATCCTTGACGAGGGTGAATCGCGGGGGTGGATCGACTCCGAGGGGAGTGAGTACGAACTCACGTATATCGGGGAGTTCATGATTGAGAAGTTTCGCACCTATCTCCGAACCGTCGAAGGGGCCCAGCAACTCGGGGAGGCGATGAATTATCTCCCGGAGCCGGCCCGCGAACTCGATATCCGCCATCTCCGTGACGCGGAGATCACGGTTCCGACGACGGACTGGCCGAATGCGCGTCTCAATCGGGCGCTGGAACTGTACGAGACCGGTGATACGTACCGCGGACTGACACAGATCGGCCCACACGTACTCGTTCAGAGACTCGCGGACTTGGTTGACCGAGGACAACTGGAGGTCGAGGGAGTCATCGAAGCCGAATTTATCGAAGGTGTCCTCAACGACCCGGAACGGGTAGGGCCCTGGCAGACGCTTGCCGACGGAATATGGGTGTACGAGGGTCGTATTCCGCTCAATATGCACATCATCGACGAAACGGTAGTGCTGTGGTTAGCATCCGTTCACGGCGACGAGTGGGACCAGTACGGGCTACTTGAAACCGAACACCCCTCTGTGATGAGGTGGGCAGAGTCGGTTTACCAAGAATACCGGAGGGAGGCCGAACCGCTCGATCCAGCGATGTTACCGGAAGAGTGAGTGAGTCGCGTGTCCTGCGCCGTCACGCAACCTACTCTGCTGGTCAATGGCCTCGGGGTCAAGCTCCGAGGTATCCGCTTCGAAATTTGATGAATACGCGCCCTGGGCCTTGTTTAGACGCGGTACAAATCGCTCGCCGTGGCTCTCGCCGAAGAACAAGATCGGGCAGAGAAGGGCTCATGGATGGATTCTGTTCCCTCGATAGAGCCACTAATCAACGATTTCGGGCGCATCTAAACAAGGCTCGCGCCCTGTATTCAGCACGCCGTTTCTGTCACTATCGGATGATGTCCGGGACGCGCAGGCGAGACTTACTCTCCTGAGAAGCCCCGGGTGAGCCACCGCTGCACCCGCTGGCGAACCGATATCGCCGCCCCGCAGTCACCGACCGGTGGTGTCGCCGATGACTCGCCGTCGGACTGCTCGTCCGACTCCCGGTCCAGCGCCGCCTCCAGCGCCTCGATCCGGGCGGCCTGCTGCTCGACGCGTCGGCGGAGCAGCCGGTTCCGCTCGAGGAGGTGCGCCCGCGAGCCATTCGACTCCGTGTCCACGGCGGACGCGTCAGCCATCTCCGCTGACCCTCCAGTAACCACATTGTCCGACCGCTCAGAGCTCCCCGCCTCATCCCCGGACTCACTGCTCGTCGAGGGGTCGTACCGCTCGTCGGTTACCTCAAGTGCTCGCTCGATGGTGCTCTCGCCGTACGTTCGCCCGTCGGCGTAGTGGACCTCGTCCCACTTCGCGCGCATCAGGCCCGACTCGCGAAAGAGTCGGTCCATCTGCTGTCGGTCACCCCCGGTCCAGAACGCCAACAGACAGCACAGCGCCATGTCCGCCTCCGAGTGGCTGGGATAGCCGGCCGTCGACCCGCGCCACAACTGCCGGAAGGTGTCGCCGTTGGCCGCGTTCGTCGCCCGCTCGAGGAGCTCGTCGTCGGAGAACTCGCCCGGGCCCGCCGACCGAGCGCTCCCCTCCGCTCCCGAGGCCTCCGTACCGGACCCCCGCGTCGTTGCGACTGGAGATTCCACATCATCGTTCGCCGTGTCGGGCTCATCGCTCCCGTCGGTCTCGGCCTCGCTGGCCACGTGCTCTGCGTGGACCGCCGCCAGCGCGTCCGGCCGTTTCACGATCTCGTCGGGCGTCAGGGACAGGTGCGCGCCAGTCATCGTGAAGTACCGCGCCCGGTCGTACATCTCCACGCCGCCACTTCGCGTGCGGTCGCCGGGTAACTCGCCCTCGAGGATGACGTGGACGCCCGTCCCCGAGGGCGAGACCTCCGCGTACGAGTCCAGCTCCTGGACGATCGCCTGCGCCCGGTCGTCGAGTGTGCCTGTCTCGGAGTCCCGGCAGTCGTCCAGGTCGACGCCCACGAACGGGTCCGTCGCGGTGAACACGAACCCCAGTCCGTCGATCGAGGGCTCCGCCTCGACGTACTCGCGGGCCGCCTCAAACGATGTCCACGTGCGGTCGTCGGTCGTCGAGGCCAGCTCACCCGTTCCGGGGTCGACGGGCAGCTTCGTC
>CAZLOO010000287.1:0-3656 GCA_964561055.1 uncultured Halobacteriales archaeon | reverse complement strand
CTTAGCAGGCTTTCATACCATCAGAGTCGACTTGCGAAGATTCCGAACTGAGAGGCTGACGAAGCCGCTCTCTCGTTTCCACAGCCGTGCTCACAGCTCGTCGGAGCGGTGACTATGGGTGTCGGAAACCGGAATCGCCCTGCCAGCTCCCATCCGTCTCGATCCCTAAACTGACCCCCGTCGAGAGCAGACTCTAGCTCGCCGCCGAGATAGCGCAGCCCCATCGTCGTGAGTTCAGGCAGGGCATCGTATGTCAGTACGAGGACACCGACTCGCGTGGGCAGGTGACAGCGCCGATCGATGGTTCAGTACCGCGTCGCGGTCGGCGAACCTGAGTCGCTCCGCCTTGCGAGGCGAGCTAGTGCCTCTCGACACCGACCGTATCAGAGAGAGTGACCGCGGCGGTAGCTGGCGACGCTTGACGGTCCGGACCGTGTCGTACTCGACGCTGCAGCTCTCAGTGCCCGGCGTGCCGTCGCAGGCTGGACCTGTGCGAACATGACCGCCCAGAACGTGGCTTTATTTATGACAGGCACCGTGCCTCCGGCAGCTATGATTGACTCCCTCGCGGTACCGGAGGACGACATCCGGCGTGCCTGCGGTAACATCGAGTTCCCAGAGATGGGTGTCGTCGAGCAGATCTGGGATACCGACCCGATCCCTGCTGGGGACGTTGAGGCCATAGCTGCACGTGCGGTGACCGACCTCAACTTCGAGGGCGTTCCCGAGGGTGGCGAGGTTGCCGTGGGGGCCGGCAGTCGGGGGATTGCGAACCTCCCCACAATCGTCAGGGGCGTCGTCCGCGGTATCCGCGAGCAGGGCTACGAGCCGTTCGTCTTCCCGGCGATGGGGAGTCATGGGGGTGCGACCGCCGAGGGCCAGCGCGACAAACTCGCGACCTTAGGCGTCACCGAGGAGGCGGCCGGCTGTGAGATTCGCGCGACGATGGATGTCGTCGAGATCGGACGGACGCCCGACCGCGACGTTCCGGTGTACGCGGACGCCTACGCCGTGGAGGCAGACGCCATCGTCCTGGTCAACCGGATCAAACCGCACACCGACTTCAGTGGCGAGGTCGAGAGCGGCCTCTCGAAGATGCTCGTCATCGGGATGGGGAAACAGCGCGGCGCGAAGATGGCCCACGACTGGGCCGTCGACTGGAGTCTGCGGAACATGCTCCCCGAGATCACCGAGCGCTTGCTGGACGAACTGCCCGTCGCCGGCGGCGTGGCCATCGTCGAGGACGAACACGACGACACCACGCTGATTGAGGGGGTGCCGCCCTCAGAGTTCCTGGAGCGGGAGACGGAACTCCTGAAGACGGCCTGGGAGCGTATGCCCAAGCTCCCGTTCAGCGAGATGGACGTGCTCGTGGTCGACCAGTTAGGCAAGGACGTGAGCGGCCAGGGGATGGACACCAACGTGACCGGGCGGCGCCACTTCACGATCAACGAACCCGAACCCGAGTCGCCCGACATCAAGCGGATCTATCTCCGGGGGTACACCTCGAAGACCAAGGGCAACGCGATGGGGATGGGCCAGGCCGACATCGCCCACGCGGACGTTCTGGACGGGCTCGACTGGTCGAAGTCGCTGATCAACGCCATCACGGCCAGCACCGTGCGCGGCGTGCGGCTGCCCCCCGTCGTCGAGAACGACCGCGCGGGACTGCTGGCCTCGCTCGGAACCATCGGGCCCGTTCCCGGCGAGGAGGCCCGCGTCCTCCGGGTGACGGACACGATGCGGCTGAAGCAGTGCTACGCCTCGACGGCGTTGGTTGAGGCCGCTCGCGAGCGCGCGGAC
The DNA here is from genome assembly GCA_964561055.1 of uncultured Halobacteriales archaeon. Lineage (GTDB taxonomy): Archaea > Halobacteriota > Halobacteria > Halobacteriales > Haloarculaceae > CAZLOO01. Next base: position 1,853 of record CAZLOO010000287.1, on the reverse strand, counting down.
CTGCGGGTCGTCAGCGACCCGGCGCCCGTCGAGTTCGACGACGAGGGTGCGTTCGTGGCGCCGTCGCCGGAGTGATCGTCGACCTCACATCGCAATTGATAGCCAGTCAATGACGACGAGGACCGGCGGTCTGATTTCTCATCCAAACACACGATGGAGGGAGTCCCACGACCGATGGCAACAGAGTCGAATATTTTCTACGACACCAGTGAAGCGACGCCAACCAGCAATCCACCACGCTACTGGCTCCGCAATGGGTCGGTCCGAATGATTCTTTCCTAAGGACAATGGCCCTGTTAATGTTGACCGATGGAGCCATATCTGTGGAAAAGGGTAGAATTCGCGAGAGGACATTTATGAAATGACTCTGTGGCCGGCTGGAGCTGGGCGACGCCGTTTGCGAGCAGGCGGCTCGGCTGTTCACGACCTTCCAGGCGGCGGACTTCCTCATCGACTATTCAATCGAGTCGGTGGCAGCCGCGTCGGTGTACGCGACGCAGTGGTGCAACGGTGATGCCGACTCGTGAGAGGCGGTATCGGAGCTGGTCCAAATCGACTACGGACGCGTATCGACCGCGTTCCGCGTCTTGAACCGCGAGCATAAACCGCTGGTGCCGCCGACTCGGCCCGTCGAAGACGTCCCGACGGCTATGTCACACATAACAGGCGTCTATGCACAGAATGTCGGGTGAAGACGGGAGCATGAGGCGCGATTGTAACATTATAGTGAAATATACGTGGCCGCGTGATACCGCTCCGCTCCGGGTATGCAATTAAACGGCCACCTCACGTAGCGAAGCCGACGTGACCATGGAAGAACTCGAGCGTGTGTTGCGCAGATACGCGACCAGTCAGGAGTTGATGGACCAGATTCGGTATACTGCCGAGTTGTTGAGCATGGAATTCGAGCAGTGGGACGAACCGCATGTGAGTGGCCCGAATCTGTACTTTTTGATTGTTGCCGACATGAATTTCGAGACGTACACTGATCCGATGGGAGACAATCGGTGGCCTGTGGAGCGATGCCGCGTCGTTACCGAGTCGCCTGACACGTTCACGGATGTTGCCAGAGACGTAGCGTTCAGCCAGGACGGTGCTGTCATCGTGACCGGCGACGGGACGATCCAAGAGCAGATGGTTCGGGTCCGCAGTCCTAACCGAGAATATATTAACGAGTTCGAAAAGTTCGAATACGCCGCGTGGATGGGAGCCAAAGACATGAGTGCGCTGGAAACCTCGATTCGTGAGGGAGTTCTGTGGGTGATTACGCTGAGCCAAGAGAATGGGCGCGTCACGACGTTCCTTGACGGGACGTACCAAGACTACCCTCGCGAGGAGATCGGCGGCCGATGGCGACCTGAGTGACGAGGGTCTACCTGGTACTGCGCGATTGACGGGCTGCTAATCTGACTCGCAATATATGGTACTTTCCTCAGACCGCTCGACTATCGGGGCTGCAACATCGCTAACTCTGCCGGCCACCCTTTCTCATCAGAGCCAAGTGTACCGCTCGGGACTGCACGCAGCAGTTCGCTCCTAGCGCCGTCGCACGAACCGGGCGTGAGGTGCGTGCCAAAGCTGATTGTCAGGACGGTCACTTTGACCGCGTCTCCGTACAACGTCGCCCCCGGGACTGGACAACGTAAGGATTAGTTGCTATCGAGTCGTTAGTGCTCCCGGCACCCGGCGGGGTAACCGATCGTCGATGTCGACCGCCCGTAACAGCATGCTTCCCTCGAGTACGGCTGACGTGCAGAGCGCGGTCACCAGGATGTCGGTTCTTAAGTACACCAGCAGCTAGACGAACATGACGGCGAATACCGCCCCCAAGGAGGGCGCGCTCTCGGTCGGCC
>CAZLOO010000286.1:0-3658 GCA_964561055.1 uncultured Halobacteriales archaeon | reverse complement strand
CCGAACGCCTTCGCCTGGTCTTTCGCCCCCTGGCCGATGGCGGCGTCCAGCACCAGCAGGTTTCGATCAGGGTTGACGAACGACTCGATCTCCTTGAGCTCCTCTATCAGCTCCTCGTTCAGTCCGGAGCGGCCGGCCGTGTCCACGATGCGGACGTCGGCCTCCTCCGTCTCCTCGAGGCCTTGACGGGCAATCTCGACGGGGTCCTCTTCGGTGGGGTCGCCATAGAAGGACACCTCCGCGCGCTCGGCCATCTGGCGGGCCTGCTCGTAGGCACCCGGGCGGAACGTGTCCGTCTGGATGATGGCGGGGCGGAGCCCCTTCTTGGAGAACCACCACGCCATTTTGGCCGCGGTCGTGGTCTTCCCCGACCCTTGGAGCCCGGCGAGCACAATCGTCTGGGGCTCCAACGGCAGGTCCGTGGATTCCCCCACCAGATCCACCAGTTCCTCGTAGACGATGCGTAGCACGTGGTCGCGGGCGGTGGTGCCCGCCGGCGGGTCCTCCTCGAGGGCGCGGGACTCGATAGAGTCGGACAGCTCCATCACCAGGTCGACATCGACGTCGGCCTGGAGCAGCGACCGCTGGATCTCCTTGACGACCCCCTCGACGTCCTCCTCGCTAAGCCGGGACTTCCCCCGCAGGTCGTTGAGGGTCCCGCGGAGGGAGCTCCCGAGGTTGTCGAGTACCATTTGCCGTTGCTACGCCGTCGACTCCTAAAGCCTTGTTCGTCGAATAGAACCGCGAGCAGCTACTCCAGCAGGAGCAGCGACGGATGCTGGAGGTAGCGCTGGACCGTATTGGCGAACGACGCTGCCTCGGCCCCGTCGATGACGCGGTGGTCCACCGACAGCGACAGGCCCATCACGTCACGCGGTACCACCTCGCCCTCGTGGACCCACGGCTGTTTGCTGATCTCTCCCAGTCCGAGGATGGCGGTCTCGGGGTAATTGATGATCGGCGTCGCGTGGCGCCCGCCAACGGAGCCGAAGTTGGTGATAGTGAACGTACCACCCTGCATCTCCTCGCGCGCGATCGATCGGTCACGGGCCCTCGCGACGAGGTCGTTGATCTCCTCGGCGATCTCCAGAATACCCTTCCGGTCGGCCTCCTTCACGACCGGCACCATCAGCCCGGCGTCCGTGGCGACGGCGATGCCGATGTTGTACTCCTCCTTGAGGATGATCTCCTCGGCGTCCTCGTCGAGCGTGGAGTTGAGCACGGGGTGTTGTTTCAGCCCCGCGACGGTCGCCTTCACCACGAACGGGAGATAGGTGAGCGACACTCCTTCGGCCTCGGCAGCGCCCTTCAACTCGCCCCGAAGCTCCACCAGCTCCGTCACGTCCACGTCGTCGTGGTGGCTGACGTGCGGGGCCGTGTACTTCGAGGTCTCCATCTGCTTGCCGATGGTGCGGCGCACCCCGCGGTACGGAATGCGCTCGCCGGCGACGGTGCCCTCGGCCTCCCCGGTCGCCGCTTTGCCCCCGGCCTCCGCGGTCGTCGTCTCCGCCTCGGCGGCCTCGGCAGCGGCGCTGTCGGCAGCCTCTTTGGCTTGGACGAACTCCTCGACCTGCTCGGCGGTGACGAACGGCTCCCCGTCGCGGGTTCGGTCGGTCGGTATCTCGTCGATATCCACTCCGTGCTCGGCGGCCAGCTGTCGTGTCGCTGGCACCGCCAGCGTGCGCTCGCGGTCGGCCCGCTCGACGCCCGCGGCCGCCGCCCCGTTACCGGCGGCCGCCTCCCCGTCGCTAACGCGGCTGACGGCAGGCTTGACCTCGCCGGCGTCGGACCGCTCCGGCGCCTCGCTCTGCCCGTCGCTCTCGGCGTGAGCGCGCACGTCGGCGTCGCTCACCCGGCCGCCAGGACCGGAGCCCTCCACCTCCGCGATGTCCACCCCGAGTTCGCGGGCCAGTCGGCGGGCGCTCGGCGAGGCGAACACCCGGCCGCTTGGGGTCGGCGCCTCGCCGTCCTCCCCGTCCCCGGCCCCCGCCGGCTCGGACTCCGATTCTGGTTCGGCTTCGGCTTCCACCTCCCCCCCGGCCTCGGCGGCGCCCTCGCCTTCCACGTTGAAGGTGATGATGACGTCCCCGACCGGCACCATCTCTCCGGGCTCGGCGCGGATCTCCCGGACGGTGCCGTTGACAGGGGACGGAACCTCGACGACGGCCTTGTCCGTCTCCACCTCAGCGACCGGCTGGTCCTCTTCGACGGTATCTCCTTCCTCGACCAGCCAGTTGACGATCTCCGCCTCGGTGAGACCCTCGCCGACGTCGGGGAGCTTGAACTCGCGGACGCTCACGGGTAGCTCACCGCGTTGCGGATGCCGTCTTTGATGCGCTCGGGCTCCGGGAGGCAGTAGTCCTCGAGCGCGTACAACGGGAACGGGGCGTCGAATCCTGTCACCCGCTCGATCGGCGCTTCCTGGTAGGGCAGCGCCTCTTCCTGGATAGTGGCGGTTATCTCGCCGGCCAGCCCACCGGTCTTGGGCGCCTCGTGGACCACCACCGCTCGGCCGGTCTTCTTGAACGACTCGACGATGGTCTCCTCGTCCATCGGCGAGAGGGTGCGCAGGTCGATCACCTCGGCGTCGATATCGGGCGCCAGCTCCTCGGTGGCCTCCAGCGTCGGGCGGACCATCGCGCCCCAGGTGAACACGGAGACGTCGCTCCCTTCCCGGCGGACGGCCGCTTCACCCAGCGGGACGGCGTACTCCTCGTCGGGGACCTCCTCGCGGAAGGCTCGGTAGATGAGCTTCGGCTCTAGGAAGACGACAGGGTCCGGGTCGCGGATGGCGCTGGTGAGCAGCCCTTTTGTATCGTACGGCGTCGAGGGGATGACCACCTTCAGCCCCGGCTCGTGGACGAAGAACGTTTCCTTCGATTCGGAATGATGCTCCGGTGCGCGGATGCCGCCGCCGTAGGGCGCACGAATCACCATCGGCACGGAGAAGCGCCCCCGCGAGCGGGTGCGCATGCGGGCGGCGTGGGAGATTATCTGGTCGAACGCGGGGTAAATGAACCCCATGAACTGTATCTCCGGCACCGGCCTCAGCCCGTAGGCGGCCATCCCGATTGAGGTGCCGATGATTCCCGACTCCGCCAGCGGCGTGTCGATGACGCGCTGGTCGCCGAACTCATCGTACAGCCCCTGGGTGGCGCGGAACACGCCACCGTTGCGGCCGACGTCCTCGCCGAGGACGATGACGTCCTCGTCGCGCTCCATCTCGCCGTACAGACCGTCGCGGACGGCCTGCACGAGGGTGAGGTTCTGGGTTCCTGTCTGCTGTTGGCTGCTCATGGTTAGTCCTTGAGGAGCGCCTCGTCCCCGTGACGTTCGCGGAGCCGCTGGAGGTACTCCTGCTGGCCGGCGAGCCGCCGTGGGGTTTCGGCGTACACGTATTCGAAGATCGATTCGGGATCTGGCCGCTCAATCGCCTCGGCGTCGCTGATCGCATCAGCCACCTCGTCCTCGATGGACTGGCGGATGGCGTCCACTCGCTCGTCGTCGAGCAGGCCCCGCTCGCGCAGGAACGCCTCAAGCCGCGGAATGGGGTCCTTCCGCTTCCAGCGCTCGACCTCCTCCTCGGCGCGGTAGACGGAGGGGTCGTCGGCGGTGGTGTGGGCACCGAAGCGGTACATCACCGCCTCGATGAGCGTCG
>CAZLOO010000285.1:0-3662 GCA_964561055.1 uncultured Halobacteriales archaeon | reverse complement strand
CATCGCCGTCCGCAGCGCGACCCACGCCTGGTTGGTGCAGATGTTCGAGGTGGCCCGCTCGCGACGGATATGCTGTTCGCGGGTCTGGAGAGTGAGCGTGTAGGTACGCCGGCCGCTGTCGTCCTCGCCGGCGCCGACCAGCCGGCCGGGAACCTGTCGGAGGAATTGCTCGCGGCAGGCGAACAGACCCATTCCCATTCCGTAGCTGGTTGGGAGGCCGAGCGAGCCGGCGCTGCCGACGACGACGTCTGCGCCGACCGATGCGGGCTCTCGGAGCAGCGCCAGGGACACCACGTCCGTGCCGAGACAGAACAGCGCGTCGTTGGCGCCGGCCAACTGTCCGAGGTCAGCTAGCGACTCCTCGATCGCTCCTCGAACGGTAGGGTTCTCGGCGTACACCATCACCACGTCCTCGCCCATCCGGCGCTCGAGGGCCCGGAGGTCGGCGATGCCATCGTCGTCGGGGTAACTCTCGACGGTCAGCCCCGTGCCGTCGACGTAGTTCTCCAGCACTGCCCGGCGGCCCTCCGCCAGCAGCTCCGGCACCAGCACCACGTCGCCGCCGGTCGAGCGCACCCGGCTCGCGAGGGTCGCGGCCTCGCCGAGCCCGGTGGCGGCGTCGTACATCGAGCAGTTCGCCACTGGGAGCCCCGTCAGCTCCACCAGCATCGACTGGTACTCGAACAGCGCTTGGAGGAACCCCTGGGCCACCTCAGGCTGATACTGTGTGTAGCTGGTGAGGAACTCCGAGCGCGCGGATAGTGACTCCACCGCCGACGGCGTGTAGTGGTCGTAGTGGCCGCGGCCGAGGAACTCCGTTAGGTTGTCGTTGCGTTCCAGCAACGACTCCACGTGGCGGCGTGTTTCCCGTTCGGACCGGGCCTCGATACCGAACGACCCGTCGTAGCGGACCGGCTTCGGAATGTCGAACAGGGCCTCCTCGCTGTCCGCGCCGACCGCCTCCAGCATCGCTGCCCGCTCTTCGGACGTGTGTGGCGCGAACGGGCTCCCTCGACCCTCTCTGCTCATGCAGAACCGGCCTCCGTGTGTCCGTTCATCAGGTAAGCGTGCTATGGACGGCCACTACTTATCCTCTGGGACGCCGGTCCCCGTTGCTCATGAACGAGAGTGTGGAACTATGAAGAACTTTATCAAATATCATACGGAAGATGATAGGTAGGGTGCCTGTCTCGCGAGGAAAGCCCCAAGTAGCCGCGCAGGGGAGCCCGTGTATGGCACTGGAGACCCGGCATCACTGTCCCCGCTGTGGCGAGGAGAAGACGTTCTATCGGACCGCGAGCACGCTCGTCCATCTCGGGGAGAAGACGAAGTGGCGTTGTTCGGACTGCGAGTATGGATACGTCAGCATCGACGGCATCGAGTCCGACGCTCAGGAGGCTTAGCCGTCGTAGACTTCGGTTTCGGGATGGAACTGCGCCCATGCGAACCAGAACTCCGGGGAGACGTCGTTGGCACGGCGTAGCTGGGTCCCCTCGAAGGATCCGTCTATCGCCAGTCCAGAGACCACCCGCCAACGCGACCCGCCGGCCCGGAGGTGGCGGTCGTCAACCCCTTCGAAGGTCAGCGTTTCGCCCTCAACGGTGCGCTCGTAGGCGACCAGCGACCCCCCAGGGTCGATGGCGACGACCACCGGGAGGCCGCCGACGGTGTCGTTGACCACGCCGCCAGCGCTCTCGACGGCGGGGAACGGATACGCCCTGGCGACGTCGCCGTTCTCGACCCCGATGACCATCGTCTTGGGGTGGAGGCGGTCGTCCTCGAAGTCGTTGTTGCCGATGCCGATGCGGCTGTTTTCGCTGTAGCCGGCGTAGGGATTGCGGTCGTAGTCCCGGACGCCGTTGTCTTCACCGACAGTGCCGGAGATCGGCGGGGGCAACAGTACCCGCGTCCCTGGGTGCTCCTCGCGCCAGGCTCCCCAGGTGGTGAGCGTCGAGGGGACCAACTCAATGCGGTCGCCGGTGCGGGGCCCCCGGATGGCCTGGGCGAGTATCTGGCTCCAGAGACTGTCCGTGAGTTCGTCGTACATCACGAGGTCGGACTTCCAGAGCCGCCCGGACACGCCGAACGTGGTCTCCGTGCCGTCCACTCGCCGGACGCCGGTAACGCCGCTCCCACACAGCGGGCAGAACGTGACCAGCAACGGCCCGGCGAACGTGTCGTTGACAACCTCGTGCCAGTCGAGTATCCGCAGTGGGTACGCGCGGGCCTCCCCCTCGCGCTCGACGCCGATTACCTCGTCGTCGTCGTCGAGCTCGAAGTCAGTCTCGCCCCAGTCCGGGCCGAACGTCGGCTCCGTGATCGCGGGGATGCGGTCCTTGGCGAGGACGCGGTTGATCTCTGACTCCGGAACCGGCAGCTCGAACTCCTCGGCGGGACCCTCGCTGGCGGTCGTGGTCGTAGGGCTTCCGCCGGTGGTTTGCTCCCCGCCGCCGGTGGGGCTGGACCGCCGGCCGGCACAGCCCGCTAGCACGCCGAGAGCGCCGGCGCCCAGCGCCGAGAGGTAGTGTCGTCTGTTCATACGCCACATACCCCCGGATTCCGCTTAACGGGTTGGTGATTATGCGCCTGCACGGCACAACTGCGCTGTTGTTTTTATCACAGGTCGCCCATGATGTGGTATGAGCCGGACCAGCAGGCGAGCGTTTCTCGGGGCCGTCGGAGCCGGAACGGCGTCACTGGCCGGCTGTCTCGGCGGGATCACCGGCGGCTCCGCCGGCCCCGATGGGATGACCGTCCAGGGTGTCGACGTCCGGAGCTCGCCTGGGGAACCGATCGCCGTGATGCCCCCGGAGACGGTCGTATTGCTCGACTTCTGGGCCACCTGGTGCGCGCCCTGCAAGCCCCAAATGGCGGAGCTCCGGACGGTCCGCGAGGAGTTCCCCGAGGTACACATGCTCTCGATCACCAACGAGAGCGACCGCGAGAGCATCCGCGCGTTCTGGCAGAAGTACGAGGGCACCTGGCCGGTGGCGACCGACACGGAGCTGCGCACCAACGAGCGGTTCGGGGTCAATCGCATCCCGACGCTGCTGGTGTTCGACCGCTCGGGCGAGCAGATCTGGAGCCATGTCGGCCTGGCGGCGGCCGACTCCATCGCCGAACAGCTGGAAGCGGCGGGCGCCTGAGCATGGTCGACCTGGAGTCGCTCCGGCTCGGGTTTGCCTTCTCTGCGGGCGCGGCTACCTTCTTTGCGCCGTGTTCGTTCCCCCTGCTGCCGGGTTACGTGAGCTACTACCTGGGTCAGGATGACGGCCCGACGTCCCTGTCCGACCGCCTGCTACGGGCGGGCGTGGTCGGCATCGTAACTAGCCTTGGTTTCTTCGTCGTGTACGCCGTGCTCGCTGGTGTGGTCGTTGCGGTGGGGACCCAGGCGCTGACGAACATCAGCGTCCTCGAACTCGTCGTCGGCGGCCTGCTGATCGTTCTGGGGGGAGCGATGGCCAGCGGTCGGTTCGACCCCTCGGCGCTGCACATCCAGCTCCCCGAGCGCGAGCGGTCGCCGAGCGGCTTTTTCGTCTTCGGCGTGGTGTACGCCGCTGCTGCCGCGGGCTGCACGGCGCCGGTGTTCATCGGTATCGCCAGCTTAGGGCTGTCCGGCGGCCCCGTCACCGCAGTGGTCACCCTCGCGGCGTACGCCGCCG
>CAZLOO010000284.1:0-3670 GCA_964561055.1 uncultured Halobacteriales archaeon | reverse complement strand
GGTGGTCCTGGGGCATGAACAGGCAGTCGTTGATCCAGAACTCCGCGTCCGCGTGAGGGCCTTCCATCTCCTGGAATCCCATCCCGACGAGTACGTCCTTCACGCGGTCGGCGGTCCGTCTGAGCACGTGCTTGCGCCCGCCCGCGCTCTCCGCGGCGTCGGCCTCCACGTTGTACTCCGCGAACTCCACGTCCTCCCAGCGCCCGCTGGTGAGCATCTCCGGGGTAAGCCGGTCGACGGTCTCGGTGGCCTCGACTCCCTCCATCAGCGCGGTTACACCGTCGTCGGTTACCCGCACCGATCGGACGGTCGTGGTCTCGCGCTCGACCAGCCCGCGCTGTTCGAGCCGCTTGAGGGCGTCGTCATCAGCCGGCTCGCCGGTCTCGACGGCCGCCAACGCCGCCGCCTCGGCGTCCGTGTCCGGATCCGCCTCAGGATCGGCGGTGACCGCCCCGGCGTCGACGTCCCCGTACCCCTTGCGGGCGTAGTTGGCGAGCGCAATCTCCGGGCCGTCGAGCCCGGCCGCGTCGATGAGCTCACCCAGTTCGACCGGCTCCGTGTCGGCTCTCGCTTCAACGGCCGCACGGTACAGCCGCAGTTCGGGGAGCCCCTCTTCGCAGTAGCTCTCCCCCTCCTCGGTGAGCTGCACCGACTCTCTCGTATGTTCCTCGATGGTCATCAGGCCCGCCTCCGCGAGCGCCATCGCCGCCTGTAGCGCCGCTGTCGGGTCTGTGCCGGCATCGCCGGCGACCTCGTCTATCGCTCGGTGCTCCGTCGCGCTGGCGGCCTGCAGGACCGCCACCTGTGTTTCCGGGAGTTGCATGCGTGTCGTGTCGTGTGGTCTGCTCGTTGTACGCGCCCGCGCGCCGATTTCGCGGTCCCGCCGCGGGACCGGTCCGCCAGCGCCTTACGGGAAAAAGAACCCGGTCCCCTGACTGCCCGCTTCGCGAACGCTGGCGGCCGACCACGGCAGGGTTCCGGGTGCCATAGCTGAGGGGTGCGCCGGCGGCGGCAAAAACGTTCCGGGGCGGCCCGTCTCAGAGGTCCGCCCCGACCGCCTCGGCCACGGAGTCGAAGCCGTCCCGCTCCAGCAACTCAAGCAGGCCGCGGTTGATGTCCCGGGCCAGCGTCGGGCCCTCATATACCAGCCCGGTGTACAACTGCACGAGCGAGGCTCCCGCACGTATTTTCGCGTACGCGCCCGCGGCTCCCGAGACGCCACCCACCCCAACGATAGGGAGGTCGGTACGCCCGGCGACGAACCGTACCGTCCGGGTGGCACGCTCCTCGATAGGCGCGCCGGAGAGCCCGCCAGTCTCCGCGCGGTTGTGCCCGGCCAGCGAGTTGGGGCGCTCGGCGGTGGTGTTGACCGCGATGATCCCGTCGAGGTTGAGTGACTCCGCGACGGCGATCGCCTCTTCGATTGCGGGGTCGGCCAGGTCCGGGGAGAGCTTCACCAGCAGGGGGGCGGCGCCGGCCTCCTTCAGCCGTCCGAGGATTCGTTCCAGGGGCGTGCGGCTCTGGAGAGTGCGCAGCCCCGGGGTGTTCGGGCTGGAGACGTTGACGACGAAGTAATCCCCGCCCGCGGCCACCTGCTCGTAGCTGTAGCGATAGTCATCCGCGGCGTCCGCCAGCGGGGTGGACTTCGACTTCCCGATGTTGACCCCGACTGGGACGTCCACCGACGCTTCGCGGAGGCGCTCGCCGACGGCGTCAGCGCCGTCGTTGTTGAATCCCATCCTGTTCACGAGCGCCCGGTCTTCGGGGAGACGAAACAGCCTGGGGCGAGGGTTACCGGCCTGCGGCTCGGCTGTGACCCCCCCGACCTCGACGTGACCGAACCCTAACGCCGATAGCGCGCTCGGGGCGCGCGCGTTCTTGTCGAAGCCGGCGGCGACCCCCACCGGGTTCGGGAAGGAGAGCCCGAACGCCTCTGTCCGGAGTCGCTCGTCGTGGACCGCGCAGTGCTGGCTGATCAGCAACTCGGCGGGTGTGCCGTCGATCAGCTCCAACAGCGAGTGGACCGCGCCGTGAGCAGTCTCCGCCGGCAGGCGGAACAGGAGGGGCTTGACGACGTCGTAGGCGGCCATTCAGAAGTCGTGTTCTACGTCGTCGTCGTCGGCTTTCTGGATGATGATCTTGTCCTCACGAACCCGGACGTACACCTCGTCGCCGATCTCCATCCCAGCAACATGGAGCTCGTCCTCGTGGAGGTTCAGGTGGACGTTGTGGTACTCCCCGTTCTCGTCTTTTGCACCGCTGGGACTGAGCTTCTTCTTTCGCACCATCGGGTGTGCCTTGTCCCGTGTTCTCCCTACAGCATACATAAGTTCTGTTGTGCGCGCGACCGGGCGACCCCGCCGTTCCCGGGTGGTTCGGCCGGCTAGCGGCCGGAACGGAGTCGCTCGCGGACCAGTTCGGCCACATCTTTTAAGAACGTCCCCCCGCTGTACCCCGGTTTCCGGGATAGATTTATGTAACGTCATGTCTTGCATCCGCCTGGAGGCAACACAATGGCAAGCGAGGACGGCAAACGCAACTTCGCGCTCCGCGACGCGACCGGCAACGAAACCAGCGTGTTCTCCGGACGGACCCCACGCCAGGCGGCGCTGAAAGCCGCCCGGCGGCTTGACCCGGCGGACACCGAACAGCACGCCGAACACACCGAGCTCCGGCTCCGAGAGAAAGGCACCAAGAAGGTGCACATCTACGACGGATGGGCCTGGGAGGAGGAGGCCCCCGACGACAAGCCGGACTGGATGCCCTCCGAAATAACGGAGGCGAACGTCTCCAAGAAGGGCATCGAGCACCTCGACGAGATCTAGGCTGGCTGCCCTCTTTTTCCGGTCCCGTCCTCGCCAGCAGCGAGCCTGTTCGCCCGCCACAGCCACGGCCACAGCGCCCCTCACCCTCTCACCCCGCGACGGCAGAGCGGTCGAAGGTCGGCGTCCGGGTCGAAAACGGGGGACTCGTGGCCTCAGCGTGGACAGGGGGCCGGCACGTCGGGGTAGTTTTACCGGTCCGGGACCAAGCAGTGGTGCGCGGCCCTCACCCGACCGGACCGAGGCGTGCGAGCGCGGGACGATCGGTCGGCCTCCAGCCGCGCGACACCGTTACCCGTGGGAAGAATTCACCATACGGCGGCAATCCGACGGCCTTATGTGTACCCCGACACTCGTATGGAATACGCAGCGGGCGCGGGCTGTCCGTGTCCCGGACCGTCGCCGTTCGATGGGTTTAAGACCTGTCGCGGGCTACGATTAGGTCCGAAGAAGTGAGGTTCCCACCCCTGCGGTCCGCCGTCAAGATGGGAACTGATGTTAGCCCTGGTAGTTCGGTGACACTCGGTCGATCGAGTGTCGTCGACCACGATAGAGTGGTGCACACTTCGTTGTGACACCCGCCGCCCGCCTCCGCGAGGAGGCAAACATTCCGGTTGATCCTGCCGGAGGCCATTGCTATCGGAATCCGATTTAGCCATGCGAGTCGCAGGCGTAAGCCTGGCAAACTGCTCAGTAACACGTGGCCAAACTACCCTGTGGACGCGGATAACCTCGGGAAACTGAGATTAATCCGCGATACTGCTCCCACGCTGGAGTGCGGGGAGCACGAAAGGCTCCGGCGCCACAGGATGTGGCTGCGGCCGATTAGGTAGACGGTGGGGTAACGG
>CAZLOO010000283.1:0-3673 GCA_964561055.1 uncultured Halobacteriales archaeon | reverse complement strand
CAATATAGAAATTCTGACCCGGGTGAGTGATACTGATGCGACACGAAAAGCACTGAGCGCCGGAGCGGATTACGTCCTCTCGGTCCCACGAGTGAGCGCCCGGATGGTGGCCAGAGAGCTCCGCGGTGAAGATATCCTCGCACCAGCGAGTCAGATTCGACTGCTCCGCGTGCCAGCAGAGCCGCTGGCCGGGTCGACACTCGCGGAGTCAGGCATTTATGAAGAGACTGGCTGTCGCGTCATCGCCGTTGAAGACGAGTCCGGATTGAGCAGCACGGTTGACCCCCAGCGACGGTTCACGGGGGACGAACGAATCGTGCTCGTGGGATCCGACGAGGGAATCCAGCAGTTCCGAAAGCAGTTCGATGTCTCACCGGTCGAGCCGGAGCCTTGAACATTCGTTCAAGAACTAAATCGGGCAGTCGCGAACGCTTCTATGGGACTGGAGTACTGCATGAGTAGCGACCCGAGTATGCTCATCGCCAGCACGTACCCGACCGTGAACGCGTAGATTGTCTGTCCCTGCTCCGGTGTGAGTGACGTGCCGGCGCCGGCGAGTGCCACGGCGGCGATAATCAGTGAAAATTCCCCTCGCGTCGTCAGCGCGACCGCCACGCGTGTCGATCGCCGTGCATCCAAGCCGTAGACGCGGCCACTGAGAAAGCCCGAGACGAGCTTCGTGGGTGTCGTCACGACGACGAGGAGGGCGATGAGTCCGATAACGCCGAGAAACAAGGTCGGATCGGTAATGAGGCCAATCCAGAAAAAGAAGATCGCCGCGAAGGTATCTCGGACCGGTTCGAGCAGCCGTTCCAGGTCGTGCAAATACTCCGTCGACGAGAAGGCCATGCCGGCGAAGAACGCGGCGACGGCTTCACTCACACCGAGGGCGAGAGCAACCCCCGCAATGAGGACGGTCACACCGATCGCACGGAGGACGATGAACTCGTTCGAACCACCTTGGAGAACGCGCTGGAACCACGCGGTCCCGAAGTACACGAGCAACAGTAACAGCAGAATGAATCCCAGTGCGATGCCGACGGACGCTATCGCTTCACTGAGGGCGCCGCCGCCGAGAACGAGCGCCGAAGCGATAGCCAGGTACACCGCTATGAACAGATCCTCGTAGACAAGGGTCCCGAGAATCGGTTGGGCCTCGTCATTGACGATCCAGCCCCGGTCAATGAGAGACTTCGTGATGATTGCTGAGGACGAAATATAGACGATCCCTGCAGTCAGAAACGCCGGCAGAAACGCTCCGAAGAGCACGTATCCGAGGAGCAATCCGACGCTGAAATTGATGACAAGGTCGATACTACCGACTTTACCGATTCGCTCTTTGCTCTCCAGAAGGCGATCGAGATTGAATTCGAGCCCGAGAAAAAACAGGAGAAACACGATCCCGAGTTCCGCTGCAATTTCGATGAAGGTCGTTTCCTGAATAAACACCGGCCCCACGACCGGAAGCGGTACTCGACCGATGACAAACGGAGAAAGGATCATGCCCGCGACGATGTAGAATGGAATGACCGACTGGTTGAGTCGAAACGCGAGTGCGCCAACGATAGCGATTGCAGCAAACAGAATACCAACTTCCAGCAACAGCGTGTTTGCGGCCATGAATCATTCGTTAGCCGTAACCAGTGTATCAAAGGCTGCGACTGCATCCCGCGTCCCGGCGATGATAACCGTGTCGCCGGCTTGAAATGAGGTCTCGGTAAGTGCATCCGTGATGAGTTCCTCGTTCTGATACACCGCTAAGACGGTGACCTCATCGGGGACAGTGGTGCTGACTGTCTCTTCAATAACCGGCGATGATTCAGCAATCGTAATCCAGTCAATCATCATGTCATCAGCAAATATCGTCTCGTCGTCTCCAGATTCGACAGGCTGGAAATATGCACCTTCAAGAACGGTTCCGAGAACGCGGGACTCCTGATCAGTGAGTTCAAACAACCGTTCCGGATCAGCATCCACATCCTGTTTTCTCATCAGTTCTCGCTTTCCGGAATTGTGAGTCAGAATCACCGCCCGGACCCCTGACCGTAGTGCGATCTCGTATTTCTTTCCGACACCTGGTAGATCCGTCTCGGAAACATCCATGTAGACCACTAGTACGACCCGTACTTATCAAAACACAGGACTCTGCTGTCGCTGACGTTTAATCGAAACCCGGTGGACTGAGATAACGGTAGCGAGCACCCGAAACGAGGCTCAGTCCGATACTCTCTGACTTTACTGGGTTCGGCTTATATACGGAGAACACCACGCCACAGTTATCGTCCTTCATTCAGTTGTGTTCCGCAGTTAGGACAATACCTGACAGAAGACAGTACGGGATGGAGAAATTTTACACTTGTTCGAGCCGAAAGCCCACAACTTCAGCCGTGGCATGAAGCCGACAGCCGGCGAAACGGTGAACATCGACACACTCGTTAGTTGTGATGCCGAGTTCGGGGTAAGGATATGTACTCCATGTGGAGGTAAATGAAGCCCACTATCCCGGTCGGGGGCCGTACTGGCACGGCCCACACCCCCACCGCGTACGAGCGGGGAACCTCCCGCCGTGAACTGCCCGGTCTGTGACCGGAGCCCCCACGGTTTTAGCCGTGGGAGGATGTCAGTCCCGGAGCCGAATCGTTATCCGGGACGGAGCGCGGTACGTTGCGGTTTCCGTCCCGTTTTTAAATCTAGGTGTTGCATCATCGTATATGACTTCCGCACATCGGGTCCTCGTCCCGTTCGAACTACCGGACGCAGACGAGGTCCCACAGGTGCTGGTCGACACGCTCGCGACGATGGAGGTGGTCTTGCTCGGCCACTACCAACTACCGGAGCAGACGCCCACCTCGGTGGGGCGCGACCAGTTCGAGGACGATGCACAAGCAGAACTCGACGACATCGCCCAGCGATTCGAAAAAGCGGGGGTCTCGACGACCACTCAACTCGTGTTCGGGAAAGCCCGCGAGAAGACCATCGATCGCGTCGCACTACAGGAGGACTGCGACGTGATCCTGACGCCTGGCGACGCCGACGCAATCAGACAGGTGCTCGTGCCGCTCCGCGGCGAGACGAACTTCGACCGCATCCTCTCGTTCGTCGGGGAGTTGCTGACCGCGACTGGGGCATCCGTCACACTGTTCCATACGGGCGAGGAGTCCGACCGGCTCCCGGGTGAGGAGATTCTTGCGGACGCAACCGACCGCCTCGTGGAGGCTGGCGTCGACCCCGATCGCATCAGTCGACAGCTGTCGGCAGAGGACGATGTCGGACAGAGTATCGTCGGTCTCGGAGACACGTTCGACCTACTCGTGCTGGGCGAAACAGAACCCTCACTCCGTAATCGGATTTTCGGGACCCGCCCGGCACAGGTGACCGCCGGCACGGACGATCCTGCCTTTATCGTTCGAAACATCGAGCAATCATGATCGGTCGATCGATGTCGCGGAGCCTGTACCAGTCTGAGAGTCCAAGACGGATCGTCTTCGCGAATGATGCAGAGGTGATCGGCGAATGAAAAACGATCTCGAACGCGACCTCGGCCTATACGCGACGGTCACTATCAGCATGGGGGCGATGATCGGCAGCGGCATCTTCGTGCTCCCCGCGTTGGGTCTAAAGAAAGCCGGCCCTGCGGTCGTCGTCGCGTACGTCCTCGCCGGGCTGGTCGTGC
>CAZLOO010000282.1:0-3696 GCA_964561055.1 uncultured Halobacteriales archaeon | reverse complement strand
GGTGGTGGCTGGTCGTCGCCGGCGTGCTGGTGATGGGGTCGGCCGGCACCTACCAGTTCGTCTGGTCGTCCGTCCGGGAGGCCGTCGGGACGCAGATTGGCGCCGGCGAAGCCACCGTGGGGACGCTGTTCACGCTGGTGATCGTCGGCCAGACGCTGGCGCAGTTCCCCGCCGGATGGGTGCGGGACCGCCGCGGGCCGCGTGTGCCGATGGCCGTCGGGACGGTGCTGTTGGCGGCCGGTTACGCCGGCCTCGCGGTCGCGTCCTCCCCACTGGGGGCAGCGCTGGCAGCGGTTGCTGGCGGTTGTGGCGCCGGCGTCGCCTACACGGTGGCGCTGAACACGCCAGTGAAGTGGTTCGACGAGCATCGAGGGCTGGCGACCGGGCTGGTGTCGATGGCGTACGGCGGGTTCAGCTTCCTCCTGATACCGTCGGTCCGGGCGGGTGCGGCCGGCGCGCTCGGTCGGACGCTGCTGGCGATGGCAGCCGTCGTCGGCGTCGCGGGTATCGTCGGCGTGGCCGTGTTCCGGGACCCCAAACGGGCCGGCACGAGCGGGGCCGACGGGAACGAGGACCCCGAAACCGACGGCGGTGGCCAAGCGTACTCTTGGCGGGAGGCGGCCCGGACCTGGCAGTTCTGGGCGATGTACGTCGCGCTGATCGTCGTCAACGGCGTGGGGCTGATGCTCATCGGCACGTCCGTTGCGTTCGCGGAGGCGCTGGGGCTGCCGGCAGCGGTCGCCACCGCGACAGCGTCCGTGATCGCCGTCTCCGACAGCGGCGGCGTGCTCGCTGGCGGGGTTCTCGCCGACCGCATCGGCGAGACCCGCACCGTTGGCGGGGCGCTACTGCTCAGCGGCGCCGGCGTCGCGGGCGCCGTCGCCGTCGGCGACGCGGCCGCCGTCGGCTTCCTGCTGCTGGTTGGGGCGGCGGCGTTCTTCCGGAGCCCCGTGTTCGCGGCGTTCCCGGCCCTCGTGGCGCGCTACTACGGCCAGGCGCGCTCCTCGGAGAACTACGCGGCGCTGTACTCCGCGAAGGTACCGGGCGCCGTCTTCGGCGGCACGGTCACCAGCGTCCTCATCGCGAGGCTGGGGTGGGAGCGGTCGTTCCTGCTGGGGGCGCTGTTGCTGGGGTTGGCAGGGCTGGTGGTGCTGGCGATACGGCCGGTCGAGCGGCCCTAGCGATTCTCCTCCAGCCAGTCGACGGCGAAGTCGACGACTGTGCGCTGGTCGTGCAGCAGCGCGGCGCTCTCCCCGACGGTGCCCGTCACGGAGCCGACCGCGCGCTCGAAGGCCGCACCTAAGCGCTCGAAGTCCTCATCGCTGCGCGCGATGTCCTCAAACTCAGCGCGGACCCGCTCGCCGTCCCGGCGGACCGGCGCGACCCGCGTGACGGTTGCCAGCGAGACGTCCGCGCGGTACTCCGCCAGATGCATCGACGTGTTAGCCTCCTGGCCGGCACCGAGCAACAGCACCCGGCCGTCGCGCTCGTACACCGCCGCCAGCGGCGACGCCTCGCCGAGCCCGTACGCCAGTGAGTGGTCGGCGACGATCTCGTCGGCGCCGGTCCCCCACGCGGCGAAGGAAACCAGCGGGTGGCGGCTCCGAACGGCGCCGGAGTGGAGACGCAGACACTCCGGCACCGCCCCGGTCTGGCAGGCAGTGACCGCCGGGTCGAACGCCGGCATCGATTCCCGAATCGTCGGCACCCAGTCCTCGGGCACCGGCGGGTGCTGCCACTCCGCGGGGTCCATCAGCCGCCCGGTGTGGGTCGGGACGACGAGCGTGCCGGTGTCGGTGACCGCCTCTTGGAGCGCCGCGACGACGGCCTGGGCGCCGCCACACACCCATCCCAGCGCGCTCAGCGAGGAGTGAACCAGTAGCGTCTCCCCCTGCTCGATCCCCAGCGCGCGGAGGTCGGTGACCATCGACTCGACGGTCACCGGCGCGTCGGCCCGCTCGATGGCCTCGCGTTCGCCCATAAGCCGGGATATCGGGTAGCCCTGTTAGCTCCGGCGGTCCAGTCTCCGACGAGCGCCCGGCTCTCAGGAGCGCGCAACCGTTGTGGGAATCCCAACCTATTATCCGTGATAGACAGACACACACCACATGCACGGCCGTCGGCTGGCAACAACCGAAGAGATCGTCGCGCTCGCAACTCCCAACAGTGAGGAGGCGCTCGACCGCCTGGAGTCGTGGGCGTCGACCAACGAAATCGACCTCACCGTACTCGACATCAGCGAGGACGTCACGGACGACCACTACACGCAGGCCCCGGAGACGCTCGGGGTCACTATCGGCGGGGACGGCGCGTTCCTCGAGGGGGTACGGGCGTTCGCCCCGCGCGAGATACCGTTCATGGGAATCAACACGGGGACGCTGGCGTTCCTCGCGCGGGTCAAGCCCTCGAAGACGACCGATGCGCTCACCGAGGTGTTCCGTGGGCGGGGGTCGATCCACAGCCGCCAGCAGTACCACGTCACGGGCGCCGGGCTGGACACCACCGGCATCAACGAGGTCACCGTCGAGAACATCCCGCCGGCGGAGCCACACGGCTCGAAGGTATGCAAGCTCCACCTGTTCGTGGACGGGGAATACGTCGGCGAGTACTTCGGCAGCGGGCTGATCGTCTCCACCCCCACCGGCTCGACCGGCCAGGCGCTGTCGAACGAGGGACCGGTTCACTACCCGAACAACAACTTCACCCTGCAGGTGGTGCCGTACGAAACCCACAACGTGAGCGCGAGACCGGTCGTTGTCAGCCAGGAGTCGACCGTCCGGGTGGTTCCTGAGCGGGAGGTGAAGGTGACCGTCGACGGCGGCCGCGAGGTCGTCCAGACCGACGAGGTGCTCACCATCACCGGCGCCGACCAGCCGGCCCATGTGGTGCGCACCTCCTACGACGACCCATTCATGCCGGCACTGGCGGACAAACTCGGCTGGGGGCTCCGGGGTGTCGAGAACGACGGTCCGGTCGGGCGGCTGCCGGACACCGACGAGGAGGCGGACTTCCTGACCACCGCCGTGCGGGTCGCCCGGGAGGCCGCCCGGGCGGCCGGCGAGCCGCTCAACGAGCTCCACGGCCGGGTCGAACAGGTAGAGTACAAGTCAAACAAGGCCGACATCGTCACCGAGGCCGACTACCAGAGCCAGCATATCATCTCAACGGTGATCGATAACGAGTTTCCCGACCACGGGGTCCGCTCGGAGGAGGACCTCGAGGTGAGCGGCGACCCCGAGTACCTCTGGCTGGTCGATCCGCTGGACGGCACCGGCAACTTCGCCCACGGCAACCCCAACTACTCCGTGTCGATCGCGCTGGTCGACGCCGACCTGGAGCCGCTGGTAGGGGTCGTCTACAACCCCGAGACCGACGAGATGTTCCACGCCGCCCGGGGCCGGGGGGCCTACCAGAACGACAACCCGATGACGCCGACCGGCCGCGACCGGCTGGACGAGAGCATGCTGCTCAGCGGCTACGACCCGGAGGGACAGTTCCTCCAGCGGTTCTACTACGACACCCAGGGGGTTCGCCGGCTGGGCAGCGCGGCGCTGCATCTCGCGTACGTCGCCGCGGGCAGCGCGGACGCCGTCTGGGAGTACGACACCCACCCGTGGGACGTCGCCGCGGGGCTGTTGCTGGTGCGCGAGGCCGGCGGCCGGGTGACCGACGACGCCGGCGAGCCCTACCGGATCC
>CAZLOO010000281.1:0-3700 GCA_964561055.1 uncultured Halobacteriales archaeon | reverse complement strand
TCTCGCTGTTCTAGCCGGTTGGTAGTGAGCGACGCTATCAGAACGTACGCCGATTACGACGTCTTCGCTCGCGAGTGGCACGCGGAGACGCTCGAAGCTCATGACGTGAC
This sequence comes from uncultured Halobacteriales archaeon, assembly GCA_964561055.1. GTDB lineage: Archaea > Halobacteriota > Halobacteria > Halobacteriales > Haloarculaceae > CAZLOO01. The sequence goes on along the minus strand of CAZLOO010000281.1, from coordinate 3,590 downwards.
CATTGAGGTGGCCCGGCAACGAGGCCTCCTCAACGAACAAGACACGCGTCGGCTGTGGCAGTTGTTGGGCCTTCTGGACGAGGATGAGGTGTTCATCCAGCTTCCGGAGTGGCTCGTCGAGGAGAAAACGGACGATGTGCGGGGACGCATAGCCACCACGTTCGTTGGACAGATCTCCCGCGAGACCGAGGACGCAGTTCTGTTCGAGGATTCGTCGCCGGGTCGTCGACTCATGGCAATCGCACACAAGATCCACACGCTCGAACACGGAGTAGAGAACACCGTGGTCGATGGCGACCGTCACAAGCAACTGAACGAGGAACTCGAGGCCGACTACCGGAGGTTCGAGACGCAGGACGACGTTCCATATCTCTCCGACGAGTGGCTTCCGAAGTCTCAACTCATCACTATCGTTCAACGGCGGGATTAGTCGGCACGGCGGTCTGTTCACCGGACTTCGGACCGAAGCCCGCGCGTCATTCGGGCTCTCGTTCGGTGACGATAAGCTCCGTTATCCGGGCCCCGTTGACGCCGTCGATTCGGAATCGATGGGTGTCCGTTTCGATGCCGTCACCGACTTCCGGTGCTCGTCCGAGACGACTCAGTACGTACCCACCGACGGTTTCGATGTCGTCGCTCTCGAAGGCCGTTTTGAGCTGGTCGTTCACGACCGTCAGCGGAACATCCCCGTCGATCGCGTAGCGTTCGTCATCGAGGCGTTCGATCGACGGGACGGCCTCCTCCAGGTCGAACTGATCGCGAATGTCGCCGACGATCACTTCGACGACGTCTTCGATCGTGACGAGCCCCTCAAACGCGCCCCACTCGTCGATAACGGCGGCCATCTGTCGTTGCTCGGTCTGGAATTGCGCGAGGAGATCATCGACGCTGAGCGTCTCGGGGACGACGATAACGTCCCGACTCAGATCTCGCGCCGTGAGTTCACTCGTCTCCTCAATCGTCTCACTGGCGCGGAGGATATCCTTCACGTCGACAAATCCGAGTACGTCGCCGTCATTCTCGATGACGGGATATCGGGTATACTCCCCCTCGATGGCCATCGACCGGAGATCGGGCAGCGACGTGTCCGCGGGGATACTCGTGACGTCCGGCCGCGGCCGCATGATCTCGCGGACGGTCATGTCATCGAGGCTGAACACGCTCTCGATCATCTCGACCTCCTCAGTATCGACCCGTCCCGCCTCGCCGGCCTCCGAGAGGATCGTCAGAATCTCCGCTTCGGTGTGGCCGCCGTGCTCGTCCGCGGCTTGTGAGATTCCGAAGAGTCGAACGGACCGGATAGCGACGCCGTTGAACACGATAATGCCGGGGAGAAACAGATAATAGAACAGCTTCATCGGCGGTGCGACGAGGAGTGCGACCTGCTCTGCACGCTGGATCGCGAGGGTCTTTGGTGCCAGTTCCCCGTAGACGACGTGGAGAAAGGTCACGATGCTGAACCCGATCGCGACGGTCACCGCGTGTAAGAGCGAACTCGGGAGAACCGGGGCCAGAAGCGGTTCGACCAACACTGCAACCGCCGGTTCACCAACCCAGCCGAGCCCCAGCGATGAAATGGTGATACCGAGCTGGGAGACCGCGAGGTAGTCGTCGAGGTTCTCAGTCGCCTCCTGAACCACGGATGCTGACCGCCGCCCTTCCTGAACCAGTGTCTCGACCGATGCGGACCGCAAGCGGACGAACGCGAACTCGGCAGCAACGAAGAACCCATTGAGAACCACGAGAAACAGAGCGAGCCCGATTCGAGCAGCCGAGAGCACGAGATCAGCCATTGTTCCGAACGGTTCTCGCGTCGGAGACATCTGCCTTCCGGATGGATCCATTCCTGGTGAGGACAGGACCCGATATCGCGGATTATCAGGAACAATCATAGCGCGTGAATTGGTGGCCGTGCTGTCGCTCGGACCGCCCTGAAATGGTGAGCGTCGCTCCGTGCCACCAGTTCATCCGGTACATCAGACGCTTGTACGCGCACTCACAATAGTCCGACATGCATCCGGCACAGAAGCTCGTGGAACTCCTCGCTGAGGGCGAGGAACTCACCATCGTCTGTCATAATAACCCCGATCCGGACTGTCTCGCGAGCGCGTTCGCCCTGGGCCGGATCGCCATCACCGCCGGCATCGACGAACATCGCATCCTGTACAGCGGGAACATCTCTCATCAGCAGAACCGGGCTTTCGTCAATCTCCTCGACATCGATCTGCAGCCGTTCGAGCCAACAGCTGTCCAAGACCGGCCGAAGGGGTCACTGCTCGCGCTCGTCGATCACGCCGTTCCCGGAGCGAACAATCGGGTCCCCGAGGGAACCCCGATCGATATCGTAATCGACCACCATTCGAACGAGGACATCGAGGCACGGTTCGTCGATCACCGCGAACAGGTGGGCGCGACGGCGACGATTCTGACGGAGTACGTGCGAGAACTGGGGACCGAGATGGATAACGCCCTCGCGACGGCCCTCCTGTTCGCGATCCGTCGCGAGACGCTCGGGTTTCTTCGGGGAGCGACGCGTGAGGAGTACGACGCTGCGGGCTGGCTTCACGACCAGGCGGACAATGGGTTGCTTCGGACCCTCTCGACGCCGGCCGTCACCGGCGCGACCGTCGATGCGATCGCGGAGGCGATCACGAACCGGACCGTACGGGGGTCGGTTCTCATCTCAGGAATCGGCCGGACGAGCGAGCGTGACGCGTTACCCCAGGCGGCCGATTACCTCGCGACCTTGGAGGGCGTCGAGACCGCTATTGTGTTCGGGATCGTCGAGGAGGGGATTCAGCTCTCCGCTCGGTCAACGGATCCGCGGATCCACGTCGGGAAAATTCTTGAGGCGGCATTTTCCGATGTCGGCAGCGCCGGCGGCCATCGCGAGATGGCCGGTGGCGAAGTGCCGCTGGGCATCTTCGCGGATCATATGACTGACGACACGCAGCTGTTGACGATCGTTGACGAAGTCATGAACGCTCGTCTCATCGCCGAACTCAATCTCAAGCAAGAGACGGAGACGAAGGCAACTGAGAGCAGTGACGAGTAGTGCCGACGGTATCCCTCAGGTCCCGACAGCCTGCTATGGGTTAGCGCCCGGCGTGGGGACCATCGGTGGCCGCCGTTGATTGAGGCGCCGCTGTCGAGGAGTGATATTATGGTTCGGAGTCCTGATGTGAGATAGTATGGACCGACGAACACGTCTCATCGTCTATTATCTCGTCATCGTCGTCAGCGTGCTTTCCGGGTTCGTGGTCCTCTACAACTACGGAATGGCCACGTGGGAGGGCCGGCCCCAACCGCTGTACCGGTCGATCGAAGTCGTGGTTCAGACGGTCACCACCGTTGGATACGGTGGAGACGCCCCCTGGTCGAGCCCGCAGATGAACTATCTCGTCTCTCTGATGGCGCTCTCGGGGCTCGTGCTCATTTTCGCGGCGCTCCCGGTACTCATTGTCCCCCTGTTTGAAGACGCGTTCAGCTCCAATGCCCCGTCGTCGGTTCGCGGGATGGACGATCACGTCGTCCTCTGTAACTACGGGCCTCGCGAGGAGGTCCTTATCGACGAACTCACCGAACGCGGC
>CAZLOO010000280.1:508-3705 GCA_964561055.1 uncultured Halobacteriales archaeon | reverse complement strand
CGTGTCGTGGTAGCCAAGCCTGGCCCAAGGCGCAGGGTTGCTAACTCTGTGGCGTTAAGCCTCCGGGGTTCGAATCCCCGCCACGACGCTCACGACCCACTCACATGAGCACGGAACAATCGGAGGACGGCGAGGGCGACGAGGATCTACGGTACTTCGTCCGCATCGAGCAGACTGATCTGGACGGTACCAAGTCCGTCGAGCGTGCCCTCACGGAGATGAACGGTATCGGCCGCCGGACGGCCCGAATCATCTGTGACGAGACCGACGTCGACCGGACGGCCACGCTAGGCCGGCTGGACGACGACGACATCGACAACATCATCGCCGCGGTGACCGGCTACGCCGACAGCGTCCCGGAGTGGCTCACTAACCACCAGAAGTCGTACTTCTCCGGTGAGACTACCCACGAGACCGGCAACGACCTGGAGATGACCCGTCGGCAGGATATCAACCGGATGAAGATGATCGACTCCTACAAGGGCGTGCGCCACAAGCGCGGCCAGAAGGTCCGCGGCCAGCGCACGAAGTCCACGGGCCGCACGGAGGGCACCATCGGTGTCAACGTGGAGGCAATAAAGGAGGAAGCCGCCGAGGAGGCGGAGGACGAATGACACTGGGACAGAACACGAAGCTATACGAGACGCCGAACCACCCGTTCCAGGGCGAGCGCATCGCCGAGGAGGGGGGGCTGCTCGGCCGGTACGGACTGAAAAACAAAGAGGAGCTGTGGCGCGCCCAGTCGAAGCTCCGCGGGTTCCGCCGGGAGGCGCGCAACCTGCTGGGCGCGGCCGGCGGCGACGCCGAGGAGGCCGCCGAGGAGGCCACGGAGTTCCTCGCGCGGCTTCGCCGCGACGGCATCCTCGACGACGGCGAGGGACTGGACGACGTACTCTCCCTGGACGTGACAGACGTGCTGGAGCGGCGCCTCCAGACGGTCGTCTACCGCAAGGGGCTGGCGAGCACGCCGAAGCAGGCCCGCCAATTCATCAGCCACGGCCACATCACCGTAAACGGTGCCCGGGTGACCCGGGCGTCCTACGTAGTGGGCGTGCGCGAAGAGGACAGCATCACGTTCGACGAGACGAGCCCAGTCGCGGATGAACTGCACCCCGCGCGGGCGGAGGGTGAACAGTGAGCTCCGAGGACGGGCGGACGGCGCTAGTCCATATCCACGCGTCGTTCAATAATACCATCGTCACCGTCACGGACGAGACGGGAGCGGAGACGCTGGCGAAGTCCTCGGGCGGCTCGGTCGTCAAGCAGTCCCGCGACGAGGCCTCGCCCTACGCGGCGATGCAGATGGCCGAACAGCTCGCCGAGGACCTCCAGTCTCAGGGTATCGAGCGGGTTCACGTCCGTGTTCGTGGCCCCGGCGGCAACCAGCAACAGAACCCCGGTCCCGGCGCACAGGCGGCCATCCGGGCGTTCGCGCGTGCCGGTCTCGAGGTCGACCGCATCGAGGACGTGACCCCGGTTCCCCACGATGGGACTCGAGCACCGAAGAACAGCGGGTTTTGAGATGAACGGGTACGAGGTCCAGTTCATCGACCGCTCGGACCGGGAGGCCCGATTTGTCGTGCGCGGCGTGACGCCGGCTTTTGCCAACGGGCTCCGGCGAGCAATCATCGCAGACGTGCCGACGATGAGCATCGATACCGTCAGGGTAATTGAGAACTCCTCGGTGATGTTCGACGAGATGATCTCCCTGCGGCTGGGGCTGGTGCCGCTGACCACCCCGCCCGGGGAGTTCGAGGCCGGAGATACGGTGACGCTATCTCTGGACGTGGAAGGGCCGGCGACGGCCTACTCTGGCGACCTCGTCTCCAGCGACCCGATGGTCCAGCCCGCCGACGACAACATCCCAATAATCGAGCTGAACTACCCGGAGACAGCCGACTCCCCACAGCGCCTCCAGGTGGAGGCCGAAGCGGTGCTCGGCCGCGGCAAGGACCACGCCAAGAACCAAGGTGGGGTCGCAGTGGGCTATCGACATCTTCAGACGGTAGAGGTGCTCGGCGACCTCCCCTTCGAAGACGAGGAAAGTGAGCCGAACGTTCTCCGAGGAGTCATTGAGGAGCAGGCCGCCGAGCACGCCGTCGCCACGGGCGACCGCGAGCCGGAGAACGGCCAGCTGGTCCCCGCCGAGGAGTTCGACAACGACCTCTCGAACCGCTATCCCGGCAAGGAGGTAACGGTCCACGACGTGCCGGACGCGTTCGTATTCCACGTGGAGACAGATGGCTCGATGAGCATCGAGGACTTGGTCGTTGAGGGGATCGACTCCATCGGCGAGCGGGCCTCGGAACTGGAGAGCGCGGTACAGCTGTAATGCACGCCACACCCCTGTTGACGGCCGGCCTGCCGCGGTTGGCGAGCCGGCGGACCGTAAGGGGTATGTGGCAACCCGGAGTAGATATCGACGCGAGCAGGGATAGCCAAGTCAGGCCAACGGCGCAGCGTTCAGGGCGCTGTCCCATAGGGGTCCGCAGGTTCAAATCCTGCTCCCTGCATTCTCCCGCTTTCGACGCCCACAGTGGCGTCAGGGATCAACTATGAGCAAGACGAATCCGAGACTGAACAGCCTCATCGCCGACTGCAAGGCCGCCGCCCGGGAGGGGGCGTCCGTGTGGGGTGACGTTGCCGAGCGGCTGGCAAAACCCCGCCGTACCCATGCCGAGGTGAACCTTGGCCGGATCGAGCGCTACGCCCGCGAGGACGAGACCGTCCTCGTGCCCGGCAAGGTGCTGGGCGCGGGCGCGCTCCGCACGGACGTCACGGTCGCTGCCGTCGACTTCTCGTCGTCGGCGCGGACGAAAATCGGTCAGGTCGGCGAGGCTATCGAGTTGGAACAGGCACTTGAACGCAACCCGGAGGGGTCGAACGTGCGGGTGATCCGATGAGCGTCGCCGAGTTCGACGCCGACCTCGTCGTCGACGCCCGGGACTGCATCCTCGGACGGGTCGCCAGCGAGGTAGCCGCCCGGGCGATGGAGGGCGAGCGCATCGCCGTGGTCAACTGCGAGTACGCAGTGATCACCGGCAACGAAGAATCCACGATGGAGACCTACCGGAACCGTGCCCGAGTGGGCTCCGACCAGGGGCCGAGCTACCCCAAGCGTCCGGATGGCATCACCAAGCGCGCGATCCGCGGGATGGTGCCGTACAAGACCGTTCGCGGTCGCGAGGCGTTCGAGA
>CAZLOO010000280.1:0-498 GCA_964561055.1 uncultured Halobacteriales archaeon | reverse complement strand
GAGAACGTCCGCACGTACGTCGGCAACCCCTACGACGACGCCGAAGTGCTCGCGGGCACCTCGCTGGACAGACTGTCGAACATCAAGTTCACGTCGCTCGGTGAAATCTCCGAGCAGCTCGGAGCCAACGTCACATGGTAACCAACACAAGCGGCAAAAAGAAGACCGCCATCGCCCGCGCCACCGTGCGCGAGGGGACAGGACGAGTACGAATCGACGGCCAGCCCGTCGAATTGGTCGAGCCGGAGCTGGCCCGACTGAAGATGATGGAGCCGTTCCGCATCGCCGGCGAGGACCTACGCGACGGGGTCGACATCTCCGTGCGCGTCAACGGCGGTGGGTTCTCCGGACAGGCCGACGCCGTCCGGACGGCCGTCGCCCGCGGGCTGGTCGAGTTCACCAACGACGCCGAGCTCCGGGACGCGTTCATGAGCTTCGACCGCTCGCTGCTGGTCAACGACGTCCGGCAGACCGAGTCGAAGAAGTGGGGCGGCCCCG
>CAZLOO010000279.1:0-3742 GCA_964561055.1 uncultured Halobacteriales archaeon | reverse complement strand
GGCCTCAGGACGGTTGTCTCCGCGCGCTCCGGGGAGACGTGTGACACCACCATCGCGGATCTGGCGGTCGCCCGCGCGGGCCAGGTGAAGATCGGCTCGCTGGCCCGCTCCGAGCGGCTGGCGAAGTACAACCGCCTGCTCGCGGTCGCCCGCGAGCCAGTGGGGTACGCCGGCGGGGCGTGGCCGCCCGGCTAGGACCGCCACAGGTCCACACCTACACTTATTCCGCAGCGCCCGGAGGTGGCATGCGTGACGGGAGAATACAGCATGGTCCAGGTCGACGAGCAGGAGCGAGTCCCCTCTGCGGGTTCGGGAACACCGCAGGTGGACCTGATCGAAGCGCTGGGCTGCACGGAGATGCGCCCGCGAGTGTGGTATCTTTCGCCAGGCGACGCGATGAGTTATCACCGTCAGGCCGAACAGGAGGAGTTCTACTACGTGCTCTCCGGGCCGGGCCGAATGAAGATCGACGAGGAGATGATCGACGTCCCCGAGGGAGCGGCGATGCGCATCCCTCCGGAGACTCGCCGGCAGATCCTCAACGACACGGAGGAGGAGCACGTCTGGCTCGTCGTCGGTGCCCCGCCTGTCGAGGACGACGGCCTGCCGGCGTTCGAGGACTGACGCCGGCGCTTACTCTCCGGGAACGAGACCGAGCACCTCCCGGCCCAGGATGTCTGCGTATCCCGAGAACGTGAGCCGTATCGCCGGCACCCCGGGATGACAGAGACACTGCACCCCGAACAGCGGCCGGTCGATGTCGATGCCGAGCGACCGGAACGACGCCTCCACGGCCTCGTAGCGATCAGCCGCCTCCCGGACGGTCTCGACCTCGGTGCAGACGCCGGCGACCGGCGTCGGGAACTCCACGTCCACGGTGCCGTCACGGTCGACAGTCACCCATCCGCCGCCCATCTCCTTCACCCGGCGCAGCGCCGTCTCCATGGCCCCATTGTCGACCCCCACCACGACAACGCCGGTGCGCTCGACGGAGAGGCTGGTCGCCACAGCGCCGCGGTCGATGCCGAACCCCTCGACGAACCCCGTGAACCCGCGCTCATCGCCCTCGGGGTGGCGGTCGACGATGGTCGCCTTGGCGACGTTCTCCTCCGGCCGCGCGTGGAGGTGGCCGTTCTCGATGGCGGGTTCGACCGTCGTCTCCGTCGTCGCGAGTTCCCGTTCGTAACGGATGGCCCGCACCGCCCCGTCGACGGCAAGGCCGGCGTCCACTTCGAACACCTCGGAGTCGGGGGTGAGGTTGATAGAGTCATAGAACGACTCCGGGTAGTCGTGGCTCCACGGGCCGACGTCAGGCGTCCCGCCCGTGGCGACCACCTCGCCGCCCGCGAGCACGGTGTCGATGGCGACCGTCTCTAGGTCCTCCAGTATGACAAGGTCGGCATCGTAGCCAGGGGCGACGACGCCTTTCCGGTCCAGTCCGAAGTGTTGAGCGGTATGGATTGTCCCCATCCGCACGGCGTCGATGGGATCGACGCCACCGTCGATCGCCTCTCGGAGGACGGCGTCCATATACCCCTCGTTGAGGAGGAGACCGGGGCTGATGCCGTCCGTGCCCAGCGAGATGCCTTCCGGGCCGACCTCCTCGTAGGCGTCCACCACCGCGTCGATATCGTCGCGGGTAGTGCCGTAGCGCCCGACGACGTGGATACCGTTCTCGAGGCGTTCGATGACCTCCTCGCCGGCGATCACCTCGTGGTCGATGGTGGCGACCGTCGCGAACGCCGCCAGCTTCCGCCCCTGGGCCCCGGCGCCGTGGCCGACCACCCGCTTGCCGCGCTCCCGGACCGCCCGGTAGAGGTCGCCGGCGCCGGACTCCCGCCCGACGACGTAGATCCACCCCGTCTCGCCGGCACCGACCACACGGTCGTCGTCGAGACAGTCGATCAGCGCCGCCCGGCGCTCGCTGTCAGCGTGGGCCGGCTCGAAGGTATCGAACAGCTCCTGAGGGGGCACCGTCGGGCGGACCTCCAGCGGGAGTTCGTCGTCCAGCGCCAGGAACTCCGCGACCCCCTGGGCGCCGAAGTTCGCCCCCGTGAACGTCAGCTCCTCGATGAGGGTTGTCGTCCCGCTCGCGAGCACGTGTGGGGCGGTGCGCTCGAGGGTCTGGTCGTGGTCCATGTGGGCGTGAGCGTCCACGAACCCCGGGACGACCACCTGCCCCTCGGCGTCGATGACGGTCGTCCCATCGCCGACGACCGGCGAGGCGTCCTCGAACTGAGCGGCGACCGTGCCGTCGACAACTGCCACGTCCCGCTGTTCGATTTCGCCGCTCAGCACCTGGACCACCCGCCCGCCCCGAATGACGGTGTCCGCCGATGCCTCTCCGAGCGCGACCCGCTGTACCGGCTCCATGGTCGACCGTCGCCTCTCCTCGTTATACCCGTTGGGGGGCCCGCCGGGCCAGGTTTAAGCCGGCGTCGTGCGACCCGAGCGTGTGACCGACTACGACATCGCACTCCTGCCGGGGGACGGCATCGGCCCGGCCGTTCTCGACGCGACGGTGCCGCTGGTCAAGGACGTCGCCGGCGCCCAGGGCCTGAGTATCGACACGACGACGTACGGCTGGGGGAGCGAGCGCTACCTCGAACAGGGATCGATGATGCCGGAGGATGCCACCGACCGGCTGGCCGACCACGACGCAATCCTGCTGGGGGCGGTCGGTCACCCGGACATCCCGGACCACGTCACCCTGCGGGGGCTGCTCATCCCCATCCGGAAGACGTTCGACCAGTTCGTCTGCAAGCGGCCGTCCGTGCTGTACGAGGGCGTCGAGAGCCCGCTCCGGGGATACGCGGGCGGGGATATCGACTTCGTCGTTTACCGCGAGAACACGGAGGGGGAGTACGCCGACGTCGGCGGCCGGGAGCACCGGGGCCGCCCCCACGAAGTGGCCGTCCAGAGTGCCGTCTTCACCCGCACTGGCGTTGAGCGCATCGTCCGGGCCGCCTTCGAGGCCGCGGTCGAGCGGGATGGCCACCTCACGAACGTTACCAAGTCCAACGCACAGGCGTACGGGATGGTGCTGTGGGACGAGGTGGTCGCGGAGGTGGCCGAGGAGTACCCAAACGTGACCGTCGAGCGCCTGCTCGTGGACGCCGCCTGCATGGATTTGGTACGCCGCCCCGACGAGTTTGACGTGCTGGTGGCCTCCAACCTGTTCGGGGACGTGCTCACGGATGTCGGCGGCGCCGTCGCCGGCAGCATGGGGCTGGCACCCTCGGCGAACATCACACACGAGGAGCGCTACCCCTCGATGTTCGAGCCGGTCCACGGGTCGGCGCCAGACATTGCGGGCCAGGGCATCGCCAATCCGCTGGCGATGGTGCTCTCGGCAGCGATGCTGTTCGAGGAGCAGGGGGAGACAAATCCGGCGCAGGCGCTTCGGGGTGCTGTCGCCGACCAGCTCGCCGACCCGTCGGCACCCCGGACGCCGGACCTCGGGGGCGATGCGACGACTGAAGCGGTCGCGGCGGACCTGCGCGAGCGGCTCTGACTACTCGTGGCCGGAGACGGGCACGGGTTCGTACGGCTCCTCGAGGTACTGGATGTCGCTGTCGGGGAGATTGATCTCCAGGGCCTCGACGGCCTGCTCCAGGTGCTCGACGCTTGTAGTGCCGACGATGGGGGCGGTGACGACGTCCTTCGAGAGCACCCACGCCAGCCCGATCTGGGCCATCGTCGCGCCGTACTCGGCGGCCAACTCCTCGACCCGCTCGTTCAC
>CAZLOO010000278.1:0-3752 GCA_964561055.1 uncultured Halobacteriales archaeon | reverse complement strand
GGGGCGGCTACGCGCTCGTCCGCAAGCGCCTGCCGGAGTACTACGAGATGGTTCGCTAACTCAGAGCAGTTCCTCAACGTGGTCGGCAACCCTCTCCGGGGTGTCGCCGACGGGCACGCCGGCGTCGTTGAGCGCGTCGATTTTCGATTGCGCGGTGCCGGTACCGGAGCCGGAGACGATGGCGCCGGCGTGACCCATCCGTTTGCCCGGGGGAGCTGTCCGGCCGGCGATGAACGCCGCGACCGGCGTATCCATCTCGCTGGCGATGAACCCCGCGGCCTCCTCCTCGTCCTCGCCGCCAATCTCGCCGCACATCACGACTGCCTCAGTGTCGGTGTCGGCCTCGAACAGCCGCAGCGCGTCGACAAAGTCCGTTCCGATGATGGGATCGCCGCCGATGCCGATGGCAGTCGTCTGGCCCAGTCCACGTTTCGTGAGGTTGTCCACCACCTGGTAGGTGAGTGTCCCCGAGCGAGAGACGAAGCCGACGTTGCCGGGCGAGAAGATATCACCGGGGAGGATACCTAGCTTCGCCTCGCCCGGCGTGATGACCCCCGGGCAGTTGGGGCCGACCATGTGGGTGTCCGTCTCCTGGAGTTTCCGGTAGACGGCGGCCATATCCTGCTGGGGGATGCCCTCTGTGATAGCCACGACCAGGTCGACCGGCGAGTCCAGCGCCTCGAACAGCGCGTCGCTGGCGAAGGCCGGCGGGACGAACACGACCGCGGCGTCGGCGTCCTCGGCGCGGGCAGCGCCGCGGACGGTGTCGTACACCGGGACGCCTTCGACCTCCTCCCCACCCTTGCCGGGGACGGCGCCGGCGACGACGTTCGTACCGTACTGTATCATCTGGCCGGTGTGGAACCGGCCCTCCCCACCGGTGATACCCTGGACGACCACTCGCGTCCCGGAGTTGACAAGGACGCTCACGCCGCCACCTCCTCGGCCCGCTCGACGGCACGCCTCACGGCGTCCTCCAGCGTGGCTTCGACCTCAAGCTGGTCAGTGTTGAGTATCTCCATTCCCTCTTGGGCGTTGGTTCCCGCAAGCCGGACGACGACGGGCTTCGGGAGTTCGTCGAACGCGGCGATGGCGTCGTTGATCCCCTTGGCGACCTCGTCGCCGCGGGTGATACCGCCAAAGATGTTGAACACGACGGCGTCCACGTTCGGGTCGGAGAAAACGACATCCAGCGCGTTGGCCACCCGCTCAGCCTTTGCCCCGCCGCCGATATCCAAGAAGTTCGCCGGCTTCCCGCCGTAGTGGTCCACGAGGTCCAGCGTCGCCATTACTAAGCCGGCACCGTTGCCGATGATGCCGACGTTACCCTCAAGACGGACGTAATCAAATCCGTACCCCTCGGCCTTAGTCTCCAAGTCATCGCGCGCATCACCCTCCTCCTCCATCTCCGCGAGGTCCGGATGGCGGAACAGGGCGTCGTCGTCGATGTTGAGCACGGCGTCGGCGGCCACGACCTCGCGGTCGCCGGTCACCATCAGAGGGTTGATCTCAGCGTCGGTGGCGTCGTTGTCGTCCCACAGGGAGTACAGCGTCCGCAGTACGCCCGCCACGTCGGTCGCGATGTCCCGGTCAACGCCGGCCTCGAAGGTGGCCCGACGGGCCTGGTAGGGGTGCAGCCCGAACGCGGGATCGACGTGCTCGCGGGCGATGGCCTCGGGGTCTTGGGCGGCCACCTCCTCAATGTTGACGCCCCCCCGGGTAGACACCATCGCGACGGGCTTGCGTTCGCTGCGGTCCATTGTCACACCCAGGTACAGTTCGTTTTCGAAATCCACCGCGCCCTCAACGAGCACGCGGTCGACGTGCAGCCCCTTCAGGTCCATCCCAAGAATACTTTCGGCCGCCGCACGAGCCTCCTCGGCATCGCTCGCTAGCTCAATTCCGCCGGCCTTCCCGCGCCCACCGACCTGTACCTGTGCCTTCACGGCCACCGGGTAGCCGATGCGGTCGGCGGCGGCGACGACCTCGTCGGTGGTGCTCGCCAGTTCCGACGGCGGCGTCGGGATGCCGGCGTCGGCGAACACGCCCTTCGCCTGGTATTCGTGGAGTTTCATCGTTCTTCTTTTGCCTTGACCCCGGGTTAGTTGTACCGGAACTACCCGTCGAGGTCCGCGTACAGCCGCACCCGACCACACTCGGGGCAGAGCCAGGCATCCATGTCGAGCCGTTCCTTCATTCCAAGCGCGCCGAGTACCCCCTCGCGGCGCTCTCCCGTCCGGAGATGCACGGCCATCGAGTCGCTGGTGCGCAGTGCCGTCCGCTCAAGGCTCACGTCACAGTCCGCACAGCGGCGCTCTTCCATACCTGCGCTGAGGGACCACCGCGGTTAAATTGGGTGGAGCGACCACCGCAGGAATTACCCTCCTGCCCGGCGAGCCTGCGGTATGCGCGCTGTCAGGTACCCGGATCACGGCGGTCCAGACGTGCTGACGGTCGACAGCATCGACATCCCCGAACCGGGTCATGGGGAGCTACGGATCGATGTCAGGGCGGCCGGCGTGAACCCGGTGGACACGTACTTCCGCGAGGGCACCTACCCGGTGCCGGAGCTCCCGATGACGCCAGGCAGCGACGCCGCCGGCGTCGTCAGCGCCGTCGGGCCCGGCGTGGAGGGGTTCGTCAAGGGCGACCGCGTGTTCGTGACTGGGCTGGGCAACGACCGCCAGGGGACCTACGCCGAACAGGTCGTCGCCCCCGCGGAGTGGTGTGCCCACCTGCCGGAGGCGGTCACTTTCGGCGAGGGGGCAGCGGTAGCGTTGGTCGGCGTGACGGCGTGGCAGGCGTTCGTGGCCCATGCCGGCGTCGAGCCTGGTGAGCGGGCGCTCGTCCACGGGGGGAGCGGCGGCGTCGGCCACGTCGCCATCCAGCTCGCGGCCGCGATGGGCGCCGAGGTCACAACCACCGCCCGCCCAGAGTACGCCGACCACCTCGGTAGGCTCGGGGCCGATACTGTCGTCGACTATCGTGAAGATCGGGACACACTGGTCGGGAAGATTGCCGGCGCCGGTCCGCCCGACGCGGTGCTGGACACGTTCGCCGACCGCTACCTGGAGCTCGACATGGAGGTGGCCGGCCAGGGCGGCCGTATCGTGCTCATCGGCAACGAGGGAGCGGAGGCGGTACTCCCGATGGGGCCGGGGAAGTCAAAGGACCTCAGGGTGCAGGTGATGTCGATGTACAATACCCCCGACATCGGGGCCGTTCTCGAGCGGCTGGCCACGCTGATGGCCTGTGGCGACCTCGTTCCCGATATCGCCGGCCGCTATCCCCTCGAAGAGGCCGGCGAGGCACAGCGGGCGGTGTTGGAGGAGTCGTTCCTCGGGAAGCTGTTGGTCGTCCCCGGTAGGTGACGAAGCGCGCAGGTTTATATCCAGTCGCGTCTCCGGTAGCGTATGTCCTACACCGCCGACTTCGAGGGACGTGTCGCCGTCGTCACGGGCGCCAGTGGCGCGCTCGGCAGCGCAGTCGCCAGCGCATTCGCGGATGCAGGCGCGCAGGTCGCCGCCTGCGACGTCGTCGCGCCGGACGACGAGAACGCGTTCCTCTCGACTGATTCCGACGTCGCATTCTACCGGGCCGACCTCACCGACGAGAGCGAGGTCGAGAAAACGGTCGCGGCCGTCATCGAGGATTACGGCCGTATCGATACTCTCTGCAACGTCGCCGGCACGTGGCGCGGGGGGACGCCCATCCACGAAACGGACTTAGAGACCTTCGAGCTGGTGTTCGAC
>CAZLOO010000277.1:0-3766 GCA_964561055.1 uncultured Halobacteriales archaeon | reverse complement strand
GCGTACGTCTGGGCAAGCAACTACCGTCAGATCCGATCACAGCAAACTCTCGGGACGCTGCTATTCGCGCTGCTGTTACTGGCGGAAAACCTGCTGGCGCTGTACTACTACTTTTCGGGCATCGCCATCCCGGCGCCGGCGATGCGGGCGATGATGGTACTGAATCTGCTGGAGACAGCCGCTATCGCGTTCCTGACCTACGTCACCTATACGTAGCGGTCACCTTTTGCCGGCGGGGACGTACCGTCCCGGTATGAGCGACGAGCGCATTCGCGCCCACGTCCATATCTCCGGGCGGGTTCAGGGCGTCTACTACCGCGCGAACACCCGCGAGCAGGCCCGCGAGCGCGGCGTCGACGGCTGGGTGCGCAACCTCGACGACGGCCGCGTGGAGGCTGTCTTCGAGGGGCCGTCCGACGCCGTCGAGTCGCTGGTGGACTGGTGCCACGAGGGCAGCCCCGCCGCCAGCGTCGAGAGTGTGGAGAGCACCCGCGAGCCGCCCGAGGGTATCGAAGGGTTCAGTATCCGCCGGTAGCCGCGGGACCGGGGATTTACCGCTGGCCCCCTCAAAGAAAAAGTATGATCACCGCCGACGAGATGGCTGTTGTCGACGAGAATGCGGCCGCGCTCGGAGTGCCGCGCAAGCAGTTGATGGAGTCTAGCGGCAACGCCATCGCCCGCGTGGTCCGCGAGCACACGACGCCGGGTGACGCGGTCGCGGTCGTCGCCGGCCGGGGCAACAATGGCGGCGACGGGATGGTGGCCGCTCGGTTCCTGAGCGACCGCGACACAGGCATCTACCTGCTCGGGCGAGCGGAGACACTGACGACCGACATCACCCGCGAGAACTGGGAGGCCCTCCGCCAGGCGGAGGCCGACGCCCGTGAGGTGCGTGACTCCCGGGAGATATCGCTGGGTAGCCCGGAGGTCGTCGTGGACGCGATGCTCGGCACCGGGGTGACAGGCGCCCCTCATGAACCGGAGCGGACGGCTATTGAGGCAATCAATCGCAGCGGCGCAACGATCGTCTCTGTGGACGTCCCTAGCGGCGTGGACGCCGACACCGGGGAGGCAGCGGGCAAGGCGGTCAAGGCCGACCACGTCGTCACGTTCCACGACACCAAGCCGGGCCTCGCGGCCCTTGACTGCGAGATAACGGTGGCCGACATTGGCATCCCCGCCACCGCCGAACTGTTCGTCGAACGGGGGGACCTGCGCCGACTGGAGCGCGCGCCCACGGCGCACAAGGGTGACCACGGCCGCGTGCTCGTCGTCGGGGGCGGTCCCTACACCGGTGCGCCGGCGCTAGCAGCGCAGGCCGCGCTCCGGGCCGGGGCGGACCTGGCGCACGTGCTCGCACCGGAGGCGGTCGCACGGGAGATACAGGGGTACAGCGCCGACCTCATCGTCCACTCCTTTCCGGGCGAGCGGCTCAGCCGGGACCACGCCGACCGGGCCGCCGACCTCGCTGAGAACGCCGACACGCTCGTGCTCGGCCCGGGGCTGGGCGACCACCGCGAGACTCTGGCGGCCGTGGAGGACCTGCTCCTGTCAACGACGGGGATCTGCGTGCTCGACGCCGACGCGCTCCGGGTGGTGGCCGAGGCCGGCCGGGCGGAGGACTTGGAACTGATCTGTACGCCCCACGCCGGCGAATTCCGCCGGATGGGTGGTGATCCGCCTGCTGCTGACGACTGGCGCGGCCGGATGGCGACGGTTGCCGACCGGGCGGCCGAACTGGACTGCACGGTGTTGCTGAAGGGCCCATACGACGTCGTCTCCGACGGCGA
This sequence comes from uncultured Halobacteriales archaeon, assembly GCA_964561055.1. Lineage (GTDB taxonomy): Archaea > Halobacteriota > Halobacteria > Halobacteriales > Haloarculaceae > CAZLOO01. Next base: position 1,976 of record CAZLOO010000277.1, on the reverse strand, counting down.
GCGCACCCGGGTCAACCGCTCCGGGACGCCCGCGATGACCGTCGGCGGGACCGGCGACGTGCTGGCGGGCGCGATCGGCGCCGTCGCCTGCCGGCTGGGTCCAGTGGACGCGGCGGCGGTCGCTGCGCGGGCAAACGGCCTCGCGGGCGAGGCCGCGGTGGCAGGGGCAGCGACGATCACCGCAACCGATCTGTTGGAGCGGCTCCCGGAGGCGATGTCGCCGTGAGCGAGGACGACCTGACCCACACGGACGACGGCGATGTCCAGATGGTGGATGTTGGCGACAAGCCCGACAGCCGTCGCCGCGCGGTGGCGCGGGGCACCATCCACCTGGAGCCCTCGACAGTGGAGGCGGTCCGAGCGGACGGCATCGAAAAAGGGGACGTACTCGCGACCGCCCGTGTCGGCGCGGTCCAGGCGGTGAAACACACTTGGGAGACGATACCGATGTGCCATGCCATCCCCGTCACCAACGTGGACACGGTATTCACTCTTGAGGAGGACTGTGTCCGCCTGGAGGTGACCGTCGAGACGACTGGCAAAACCGGCTGTGAGATGGAGGCGCTTGAGGGAGTGACGACTGGGCTGAACACGCTGTGGGACATGGTGAAGGCGGCCGAGAAGGACAGCGAGGGCCAGTACCCCGGTACCCGCATCACCGGTGTCGAGATTGTCACGAAAGAGAAAGAGCGAGTCGAGTAGCGCCACCGTGGCCCTGGGTCCTGACCGGCCGGCAGCGACTCAGGCCGACTCCTGAACTTGGAGGTCGCCGGCCTTCGAACGTGACTGCTCGACAACCGCGGGCCGGGCCTCGAATTCGACGACCACCTCTTCGCCGTAGTCGACGTCCTCGACGCGGGCGTTGTCGTGGATCCAGGAGACGAGGCTCATCGCGTCGTCACACATCGGGAGCACCAGCCGCTCGCGCTTGTAGGCGGGCAGTTCCCGCTCGATGCGGGCCTTCAGCTCCTCAAGGTTGAGCCCCTTCAGCGCGCTCACCGCCACCGGATTCGGCGCCAGCGCCGCCAGCGCGTCGGCCTTGCGCTGGACCTCTTCGTCGGTGACGCTATCAACCTTATTCAGCACCGTCACGATGGGCGCCTCGTTGCGCTCGTACAGCGTGTCGTGGCAGGTGACGAGCTTCTCACGGATCTCCTCGACGGGCTCGCTCACGTCGACCACCAGCAACACGAGGTCCGCCCGGTAGACGGCGTCTAGCGTAGACTTGAACGACTCTACCAGCCAGTGGGGGAGGTCCGCGATGAACCCGACCGTGTCCGTCACTAGCACCGGCCGTTCGGTGTCGGCCCGGCGGGTCGTCGTGCCGAGGGTGGTGAACAGCCGGTTCTCGGAGGCGGCGGTTGCGTCCAGGTCGGGGTGGAGCCCCTCGTTCTCGTCGACAGCGTGATCGCGGGCCAGCCGCCGAAGCAGGGTGGACTTGCCCGCGTTGGTGTAACCCGCCAGCGCCACCAGGTCGAAGCGGGACTCACGGCGGCGCTCGCGGCGCTGCTGCTCGTCGGCCTCTATCGCTTCCAGCTCCTCCCTGATGCGGGAGATGCGAGCCTTGATGTCCCGCTCGCGGGACTCGTCGTACTCGCCGAGCCCCATGAAGCCGGGGCGCTCGTCGCGCTTCGCGAGAGAAGTCTTCGCCTCCGCGCGTGGCAGCTCGTAGCGTAGTTCGGCAAGCTCCACCTGGAGCTGTGCCTTGCGTGTCTCGGCGCGCTGGCCGAAGATGTCGAGGATGAGCCGGAATCGGTCGCGCACCTCAACGCCCTTCGGAAGGCGGTTGCCGAGGTTGTACGTCTGGTAGGGGCCAAGCCGGTTGTCGAACACGACCACTCCCGCGCCCGTCTCCGCAACCAGTGCCGCGAGTTCGGCCACTTTTCCCTCGCCGAGACAAAGCGCGGCGTCCTCGGTCCGTGTCTGGGTTATCTCGCCGGCAACGCTCAGGCCGGCGGCGCGCACCAGGTCGCGTA
>CAZLOO010000276.1:0-3773 GCA_964561055.1 uncultured Halobacteriales archaeon | reverse complement strand
CGGTAGAACCGCGCTTGCTCGGTATCCCGCGCGACGCCGGAGCGGGCGTGCATGAGGAACGCGAACACCAGCCCCGCGATCATCGCCAGCGCCACCACCAGCGGCACCGTGTTGTTGATGAAGTCCGCGATCGGCGTGCCGCAGAGTTCCGAGCCGACGCTACTCTGGGCGGCGGCCGGCCGAACGAGTGCCAGCGTGGCCACGAGCGTCCCGCGAGACAGGTGTTTTGCGAGACCCCGCCCCGCTGACCGGTGTCGTCTGCGGTGGGTGTTGCTCTCAGTTCCGCAGGCGGCTCGTCGCGACGACAGCGATGGGTGTTCGACTGTGGTACTCCCCGCTGTGGTGGGGCGACTGTTCGACGATGACCCTGTAGGTCGACGACCAGACATCGCGTGCACCTCACCGCGTGGCCAGACGGTCCTGGGACAAAACGGCGCGCTCTCCCCGACTTGAGTAACACAACAAATCTGATATGTTCTGGAGGGTCGAAACGACCGCTCTGCAGAGGAGTATTCACTGAGTACGAGCCATCCAGCCCTGTTGGAATCCCAAATAAGTGATAGGTTTCAATGGGCGTGCTGAATACAGGGCGCGTATCTTGCAAAGTTGATCGGACTAAACCGGCGGTAACGCGAGCCGCATCTCGAACAGAGCTGGGTGATGGTAACACAGCAGGACAAAGGCTTACTGTCCAATCCGTAAACTCCGAACTCATGACAATCGACATCGTGACTACCACCGAGTCGGTGGCCGCACAAGACGTACTTGCCCTCTACCATGACCACGAGTGGTGGGAGGATCGCGCGGACAAAGACGTCGAACGGGCGATTGCGAGGACGGACGTGTTTATCGGCCTCAAAGATACAGAGACTTCCCGACTCGTTGCCAGTGCTCGTGTTCTCACAGACTACACCTACTATGCCGCAATATACGACGTTATCGTCGCCGAAGACCGCCGTGGAGAGGGCTTAGGCAAACAGCTACTGCAAGAACTCGTCGAACACCCGGACTTGCAGGATGTTGATACGCTCCATTTAGATTGTCAGGTAGACCTCGTCCCCTTCTACGAGAAGGCTGGTTTCGAGGTTCGTGACTTGGAGAGTGACTACGAAACAATGGTTGTCCGACACCGAGAATTATGATAGATAGACGCTCTGTAGGTAACGCCGTGCTGAATTCACTCTCTATGATATCAGACGGCGCGAGCTTCTACAACGGCCATCGGGATCTCGTCGGTCTGGTGCGTTTCGGCGTGCTCGAACCCGGCCTTCTCAAAGAGTTCGGCGTATTCGGCCTCGGTGCGCTCCTTGCCAGTCCCCGACACCATCATGTGGATGTCGAATAGTTTCGAGAGGTGGGGCTGATCAGGTCCGGGAATGACGAGTTCGCAGACGAACAGACGAGCGTCGTCCGGCGCTGCCTCCCGTACCGTCGAGAGAATTTCCACGCACTCTTCGTCGCTCCAGTCGTGGAGGATGTGTTTCATCAGGTATGCGGTCGCCGTCGGGACTTCCTCGAAGAAATCACCGGCGACGAACTCCACACGGTCCGAGAGTCCCATCGGCTCGTGGCAGTGCTGGTCGTCGTCTTCGACGACGGTCGGCAGTTCAAGCACCGTCCCCTCAACACGAGGTGCGTCCTGAAGCAAGGTGCACAGCAAATGGCCATGGCCTCCACCGACGTCGCAGATGTGGCCGAAGTCGGATACATCGACGGTACGGAGCAGGCGCTTGACCCAACCGGATTCCAACTGCGAGAGACTGGTCATCGATTCGTTGAACCGGGCTGCATAGTCGGGGTCTTCTTCAAGATGGTCGAAGACGGAGTGTCCGAACTCGCGCTGGAATCCATCGGGCCCCCCTTCCCTGACGATATCCGGAAGGTGTGACCATGTCGCGTAATGTGTCGGCCCCTCCTCAAGGAGGGCGATCCCTTGCAGACTCTCCGGATGGTCCTCCTGCAGTAGTTCACCCGCAGGGGTGATCGAGAAGCGACGGTTCGAGGACTCCTGGAGCAGATCCAGCGAGCCGAGCGCTCGGAGTAGCCGGTACCCCTGTTCGCGGTCGATATCCAACTGGTCGGCGATCTCGACAGCGTGCTTCGGGTAGTCCCCGACAACATCGAAGACACCGAGTTCGACCCCGGCGTACAGCGTCTGGCTGCGCCATCGGCCGAAGATGAGGTCGATCACGTGGGCTTTCGCATCTGTCATGGGTGTGTTCGACCCACGAAGAAGCAGGATTCAGAGCCGGAAAAGTATAATCTGGATGATATTCCAGTAATCGGGATTACTGGAGGGAACACCAGTAAATTGGTTGATGTCTCATGGTCCTCAATTGTGCGACTCCGCCACGTTGATGACGTCCAGATCTTCGTCCAGGGTCAGATTCAGTTCTGCTCCGTCACACGGTACCGTGACGCGAATCCGAACGGGGTCCTCCGACAAGAGCGTTTGCTCGCGCGCGAGGCGATCCCACGCCCGAGCACACTCCTCGGCGTCGTCAAGGTCAAACGTCATCTGGAACCCGTGGTCGTAGTAGAACGCGACGATCGCCGGATGATCGAAGGCGGCCACCCACGCCGGATAGGAGCCACCGTACTTGCAGACCGAGCAGACGTACCTGACCCGTGCCTCGTTCCAGGTGCCACACGTCGAGCAAACCTCTCCCGGTGGTGACTCGTGGGAGTCACAGATGTGCAGTGACTCTTCGACCGACCCCGAGCATTCCGGACACACCCCTCTAATGAGTAAACCCACGGCGCTGTGGTATTCGATTGTGCTTGCCACGAACACGTCCTCAGGTGTCCGACGCGTGAGGCCGGCGGGATTGAAATTGTCGTACACCATGAGTGTCCCCGTCGGGGCGTGTTCGCTGGAATCGGGCCCCACGTTGGCCTCGCACTCGGTGCAGATCTGATAGAGTCGTTCGTCTTCGTAGCTGAGCTCGACGGGAGCGCCACAGTGGTAACACGAACGGGGAATTTCAGTCGGCGCGAGTCGAGCGTCTTCAAGTCCCGTTCCGGCGATGATCGCCCGAACGATGGTGAGCCCGGAGTTCCGGAGTCGGTAGCCATCGCCGGTTTCCTCGATGAAGTGGCCGACCAGTTTATCGAGGTGGTAGGTGAAGGTCCCGCTGTCGCGCATACTGACACGGTCGTATAACTTCGAGAACGGGATAGAGTTATCCTCAGCGTGTGGGTCGTAGTTCTCCCAAAGCGTCAGTAAAATGGCCAGACGCGTCTCGTCGCTCAGTAATTTGAACGCCTCGACTGCGTGAGGGCCTGCAGTGCCCGCAGCCGCTTCGAGCGGCGAATCAGATACATTCGAATTGGGCATGTGAGAAGGTACCACATGATGGGGGAAAAGCGGTGGGGCGATCGCGGAAGTTGCGCCCCGTGTGCAGGACGGTTCTGATAGTGGGTCCAGATTCCAAGACACTAACCGCTATACTGTACGGGGATTAAACGGATTCTTTGAAACGCCGTTACGCAATCCCGGCGAGTCCATTTTCGCGCGGCGAACCTACTCGTGAGCCGCGCGAAACTCATACGAGACGGGTTTTGAATTAGAGAAGACGCAGCGCCGAGCAGCGAGGGACGGAGTCCCTCGGGTAGCCGGCGCGTAGCGCCGGCGACGAGGCGAGGCGACCGTCTTCACGTGGTTCAAATCCCGGCGAATCCATCTCAACGAATTCCGACCGCTACTAGTAGTCCTTCGGTGTGATCACCGCACACCTGAACAGGCACTTTGCGGGAAGCGGCGTTCCACATTC
>CAZLOO010000275.1:0-3781 GCA_964561055.1 uncultured Halobacteriales archaeon | reverse complement strand
CGACTGCGGGGATGAGCGCCGACGAGACGGCCGCGACGATCGACCTCATCGAGGATGTCCTCGGTGAGACGACGGTCGTGCTGGTTGAGCACGACGTGGACCTGGTGATGCGGGTGTCCGACCGGATCACCGTCCTCAACGGCGGGTCGGCGATCGCGACCGGCACGCCGGCGGAGATCGCCGCCGACGAGGGGGTCCAGGCGGCCTATCTGGGGGGGTACACGCCGTGAGCGAGGGACCTTCCCGGCTGATCGACACCCTGCTGGAGGTCGACGGCGTGACCGCCGGGTACGGCACGACGACCGTACTGGACGACGTGAGCCTCACGGTCGGGGACGGCGAGGTGGTCGGTCTCGTCGGGCGCAACGGCGTCGGAAAAACGACAACCCTCCGAGCGATCACCGGCAACCTCATCCCCCGGAGCGGGGCCGTTCGCTACGACGGCGCCGACATCACCGGCGCGGGCCCCGAGGAGACCGCCCGGCGCGGCGTGGCGCTGGTCCCGGAGGAGCGCCGGGTGTTCCGGAGCCTCTCCGTCCGCGAGAACCTGGAGCTGGCGGCGCTCGGCGGGAGTGATGGCCCCTACGGCCGGGATATCGACGAGGTGCTGAAAACCTTCGACAACTTGGCCGCCAGTGAGACCGACCCTGGCGGCGCGCTCAGCGGTGGCGAACAGCAGATGCTCGCGATCGCCCGGGCGCTCGTGAGCAATGCCCGCTGTCTGTTGCTCGACGAGCCGACCGAGGGGCTGGCGCCCTACGTTATCGAGCAGGTCGTGGAGACGGTCGCGGACCTGCAAGCCCGGGGGCTGACCGTGCTGCTGGTCGAGCAGAACGTCCAGGTCGCGCTGGACGTCTGTGACCACGTCTACGTGATGAGCAACGGTCGCATTGTCCACGAGAGCCCCAGCGACGCGCTGCGAGAGGACAGCGCGGTCCTCACCCGTCATCTGGGCATCGATATTTAGGCCGGTCACGACGGCCCGGCATTCTGCTGGCGGTCCGGCACGCGATCGCTACGCGGGCCCTCGGCGGGTTGCCGTCGATAACAGTACTCTTTACACTTCGACCGCCGGTATCGGCGGACATGTCACCCACCGACGGCTCCGCCGAGGAGAGCGGGGCGCGGGGCTCCGGCGACGGGCTGAACAGGCGCCAGGTACTGACCTACGTGGCCGGGACCGGGCTGGCGGCGTCGACAGCGCTCGCCGGCTGTGTTCAGGAGCGCTCCGACGGCGGCGACGGCGGTAGCGCCACGACGACCACGAGCGATGGCGGCGACGGCGGTAGCGCCACGACGACCACGAGCGACGGCGACCAGGACATCGGGAGTGTAACGTTCGGCATCCTGGTACCGACCAGCGGGCCGTCGGCGCCGCTCGGCAAGGCCCAGCGTCGGGGGGCGGAGCTGGGCGTCCAGTTCGTCAACGAAAGCGACGCGTTCGACTTCACTATCGACCCGGTGTACGAGGACACCCAGACCGACCCGGCGACCGGGCGCCAGCGTGTCGAGGAGGTCGTTGAGGAGGAGGGCGCTCAGTACGTCGCCGGGGCGCTGGAAAGCTCCGTCGCGCTCGCGGTCGCGGACTATGTCAGCAAGCGGCAGGCCGTCTACGTGTCCGGCGCCGCGACCATCGAACTCACCGGGAGTGACTGCAACGCCAACACGTTCCGCACCGAGACCAACGCCGCCCAGCAGATGGCCGGGCTGGTCGACTTCGCCGCTGAGGAGCTCGGAACCCGGTGGTGGCTCCATACTACCGACGACGCGTACGGCAACTCCGCGATCACCCAGATCGAGCGCCGCATCGACGCGCTGGGGCTGGACGTCGAGGTCGTAGGCCGCACCATGCCGGACAAGGGGACGACCAACTACGGTCCTCAGGTGAGCCAGATCTCCAACTCCGAGGCGGAGGTAGTGGCGTTGCCCGAGACCGGCGCGGACCTGGTGAATTTCATGAAGCAAGCCAGTAACTCCGGGCTGACGGAGGAGGTCGACATCATTGGGACAGCGCTGTTCGCGCAGGTGAGCCGGGCGGCGCTGGGCGAGACGGCCGTTGGCACCTACTCCTCGACGCTGTACAACGCCCAGCTGGACACCGGCGACAACCCCCAGTTCGTGGAGGCCTACCAGGCCGCCCACGACGGTGTGCCGGGCAGTTTCACTCGCGTCGGCTACGACATAGTCCGGATGGCCGCCCGCGGCATCCAGGCTGCCGGGACGAGCGACCCGACACAGGTCCGTGAGACCCTGGAGGGACTGGAGATGACGACCGCGCTCGGCGAGACGTCCTTCCGGGCGTGTGACCACCAGTCGGTCAACCCCGTCTGGACTGGCGAGATCGTTGCCGGCGACCCGATCCCCGGTATCGAGCTGATCAGCAAGGTCGAGGGGCCGGACGCCATCCGTCCCTGCGAGGAGACCGGCTGCTCGCTGTGACACCGCTTCAACCGTGACCACGCTCGTCACCGTCCACCCGCTCGCTCGCCATCGGCATCGTCCGGAACGTGCCGCCGGGGGAGAGCCGTGACCGACGACGTCCTGGTCGCTGTCGATGCCGGCACGTCGAGGGTCAAGGCCGTGGCGTTCACCCCCGACGGGGGCGAGCTGGCGAGCGCGGCCCGCGGGACCGAGACGCTGCGCCTGGCCCCCGGCGAGGTCGAGCAGGACATGACGGCCGTGTGGGAGGCGACCGCCGCGGCGCTCCGTGAGGCTACCGGCGAACTGCCCGACGGAGCCGACCCGATCGGGGTCGGAGTCACCGGCCAAGGCGACGGGCTCTGGGCGATAACCGCCGATGGCAAGCCGGCCCGGAACGCGGTGCTGTGGTCGGACAGCCGCGCGGCCGGTATTCTTGAGGAGTGGGAGGAATCGGGGACGCTGGCTGCCGTTGTCGAGCAGTGCGGCTCGGCGCCCTATCCGGGAATGAGCCTGCCGCTTTTGACCTGGCTCGCCCGAGAGCGCCCTGAGGAGTTCGAACGAGTCGACACCGTCCTCTCGTGCAAGGACTGGCTGAAGTACCGGCTCACCGGCGAACGGACGCTCGACCACAGCGAGGCGACGGTCCCGTATCTCGATAGAACCACCGGCGAGTACGAACCGACCGTCTTCGACCGCGTCGGACTCTCCGGCGCCGAAGACGTGTTGCCGCGGCTCGCGGCCCCGACGGAGATCGTCGGCCACGTGACCGAGGCCGCGGCCGACGCGACCGGTCTCGAGCCGGGGCTCCCGGTCGTGAGTGGCACCTTCGACGTCCCGGCGTCGGCGCTCGGCAGCGGTGCCGCGGCCGCCGGCGACGCGGCGGTCACGATCGGTACCTCGCTCACTCACCAGGTGTTCGTCGACGGCCCGCAGCCGGATACCTCTGGCATCCAGATAGCGCTTGGACTGGAGGAACTGTGGACCTATGCCATTGGCTCGAACGCCGGCACGCCCAGCCTGGAGTGGGCCGCCGATACCGTCGCCGGCGGCCGGCCGGTCGAGGCGCTTGCGGAGCTCGCGGAGTCGGTCTCGGTCGGCAGCGAGGGCGTCCTGTATCACCCCTACCTGAGCAGTACTGGCGAGCGCGGACCGTTCGTCGACCCGGACGCCCGCGGCCAGTTCGTCGGCCTGACGACCGAGCACGACAGCGCTCACCTCGTCAGGGCCGTCTACGAGGGGCTGTCGCTCGCCGTCCGGGACTGTATCGAGCACCTCCCCGCGTCGGTGAGCGAGGTCCGGCTCAGCGGCGGCGGCAGCCGCTCGCCGTTCTGGTGTCAGCTGATCGCCGACTGCCTCGGCC
>CAZLOO010000274.1:0-3784 GCA_964561055.1 uncultured Halobacteriales archaeon | reverse complement strand
ATCACCGTGCTGTCGAAGTTGCAGTCGTACACCTTGTAGTGGTTGCCGTCGTCGGCGACCACCGTCCGGGCGGTGATCAGGTCGTTCTCGCCGAGCAGTTCCAGCCGGCGGTACACGGTCGGAGGGGAGAGGTCACAGACGTCGGCCAGCTCCTTCGCCGACCTAGGCTCGGCACTGATCTCAGCGAGGATACGCCGGGCGTGTTTGTCACCGATGGTATCGAGGATTTCCTCGATAGTCTGTTCGTCGTCTACCACTATATGTGGCTACTGTCCCGCTGTATATGTATTTTTCCACAAATGTCTGACGTAAAGAATACGCGGGGGCATAGCTCGTCGCTCAGGAGTGTGAGAAGGGTGTGAGCCACGAATAGGACCCGGACGGGAGACGTTTTCCACAACCCCTGCGGCTCTTCCGGCACGTGATGCCAGCTTTAGCCGGGCTTTCACCGGCTTTTGCTCTTTCGGGCGTTAGCTGGGCTTTCACCAGCCTTGCCGGCGTGCCGGTTTCCCGAACGCCCTTCACACGGCGTCCGGTAGTTGGCCTTCACACCGATCCGTCCGGACGGACCGGAACTGGGCTGCTGCGGTTCTCCTTCGGAGCGTTGACCTCGTTGCCCTGTTACGGGCCCTTCGGTTGTTGCCCCCAACCGACACCGTACTTCCCTGTAGGGGTTCTTGCGTCGGTCGTCCGGTGTGTCCTCACGGCTCACACCGCAACACGGCTAAAATACACGCGGGATAATAAATCTGTCTGACCTACGTCCGACATATTCGAGTCCCGAAAGGAACTGTTTCGGCCAGGCTGTGAATCTTAAGTTCAAAGCTACAATCGCTTCAGTGGGGACCTCACCATATCTAGTGCAGCCATGAGCACCCCCCGCGACCGCGTCGACCGGCTCCGTGAACGCGCCCGCGAGAGCGAGGACATCGCCCCCGCCGACAGCGACCTGCTGGTCGAGTTCTTCGACCGACTGGACCTGCTCGCCCAGACCTACAGCGACCACCGTCACGAGAAGCTGCTCCGGCACTGCGTCATCATGGCCGAACGGCTCGAGGACGGTCTGCTCGCCGACGGCATCAAGGACCGCCAGGCCAGCGTCTCTCGTAGTAAGGCACTGTAACAGCCCGTCTGGATGCGGTGATGGCTTTGTTCGTCTGCGGAGGACTTTACCTCAAGGATACCGACAACGATGTCCCCACGCTCTACAGGATTGCCTCTCCGACTCGATCGAATAACGATGATATCCGCTAACCCAGCGACCGTCCACGCACCGATGCGGCCCTGTAGTGGCGGTTGGAACGCGACGACGGTGTAATCCCCTGGTTGTTCGTGAGCGGATTCAACCGCCTCGATCAGCGTCTCCAGTCCGCTGTCCCGAGCGTATTCGTCATCGTCAGCGTTCTCCTCGCTCCCCTACGTCCGGTCGTACCCGACGCCGTCGACACTGTCCTGCCGGGAGTCGATTATCTCGTCGGCACGCCGCTGATCGAGGAGCGCTCGCAACTGGTTCGCTTCGAATTGTGATCCAGTCTCGGCGTACAACGGGCTCAGCAGCGACTCGTCGAATCGAGCGTCTTCACCAGTGCTATTCTCGGCGAGAAACTTCTAGGCCAGATACTGTTCGCACCGCTGGATTTTCACAAACGAGCCCAGTGACGGGGGCTAACGGGTCCGAGTTGCTCTCGAATGTCGCTGGGTGCAGGCACTCGCCTATCTTTCCGAGGGGGCGGTATAACACTAATCACCCGGGCGACGGACTCGACGGCGACGGCCGTCTCGAGGGCGGCCGCCGGGTCGGGAGCGTCGGTGTAGGCGACCAGCCCGTGGTTGGCGAGAATGCAGGCGGTGGCGTCGGCGGCCGCCATCGCCTCGACCGCGTTGGCCGCCAGTTCGGCGATACCGTAGGTGGCGTACTCCGCGACCGGGACGGTCCCGCCCGCCAGCGCGAGCATGTAGTGCACCGGCGGGAGCGGGCGGCCTAGCACCGCCAGCGTCGTCACCCACGGGGAGTGGACGTGGACGACCGCTCCCGCCTCCAGGCGCCGGTAGATCCCCCGGTGCATCGGCGTCTCGCTGGAGGGAGCGCGATCCCGGCGAGGCGGTCGCCCGCCAACGACACCACCGGCACGTCCCCGGCGATGATCGTTCCGTAGGGCACTCCCGAGGGCGTGATGGCCACCCGCTCGCCGCGACGGACGCTGAGGTTGCCCGTCCGGCCGGGAGTCAGCCCCGCGAGCGCGGACACCTGCTCGGCGATTCGTCGGCGTTCGTCCTCCAGCATGTCCCCGGCCACGCGGCCGGGTGTCAAGAGGGCGCCGCTGTCGACAGGCCGGTTCGGCCCGTCCGGACGGGCTCAGGCGACGTGGCCGCCGCCGTCGACCCAAATCGTCTCGCCGGTGACGTAGCCGGCCGCGTCGCTGGCGAGAAACAGGTACGCCCCCGGGAGCTCATCGGGCGTCGCCGCCCGCAAAGGCAGGTCAGGGGTCTCCTCGGCGGTTGCCTCGGCGATGGCGGCCGCCTCGGCGGCCCAGCCCTCGCGGATCTCGGTGGCGACCGGCCCCGGCGCGACCGCGTTCACGCGGATGCCCGCCGGCGCGAGCTCCAAGGCCGCGCTGCGGGTGATCATCCGCGCGGCCCCCTTGCTCGCGGCGTAGTGGGCGTGGTCCCAGGCTGCCCGGCCCTGGGTGTCGGAGGTGGTGTTGATGACGACGCCGGGGGCGTCGCGCTCCAGCATGTCCCGGGCGGCCAGCTGCGTGCCGAAGAAGGTGCCCCGCGCGTTGACGGCCGTCACGGCGTCGAATTCCTCGGGCTCGACCTCGAGGAACCGCCGCTTCGTGTAGACGCCGGCGTTGTTGACCATCACGTCGACGCCGCCGACCTCGCGGGCGGCCTCGATCAGCGCCGCGAGGGCCTCGTGGTCGGCGACGTCGGTCTCGACGAACCGGGCGTCACCGGCACAGTCCTCCCGGATGAGCGCGGCTGTCGGTACGTCGGTGTCGGGGTCTTTCGGTGCCTCGCGGACGTCCGCGACCAGCACCGTCGCCCCGGCCCGCCCGAACGCGAGCGCGACCGCGCGACCGATGCCGGAGCTGGCGCCCGTGACGATCACGACCTCGCCGTCGAAGTCCGGATGCAGTCGTCCCATGCGGATTACTCGAGCGCCCGGCGTAGGAAAGCCACGGTCGACGCCGGTCACGGCCGTGGTGCCCGCCGACCCCGGGCCTGCGAGCGATCGGCGACCAGCGAGAGCGGCACGATCGGCCACTCGCCCGGCGGCATCGCGCCGCGAACGAACGAAACGACGACGCGGGGCCCTCCTCCTTCTCCGTCCCGAACGCCGCCACGAGCCCGGCGAGCGTCGCGCCGCCATCGTAGGTGAACGGGTCAGGATCGGGGCTCATCGACCCGGAACTCGGGCTGCCCGGGAATTAAACTGAGAGAACGGGTGTAATGGTTTTGCACGCCCGGCGAACCCGTATTAAACGACCACCGTGATGTAGACGGGTGGCAACTCTCATGACAGGTGCTTTTCCCGACTCCTCACGGGGTGACGGGCCGCCTGCGATGACGCGGTCAACGAGCGTCGACTGTGCCACAGCTGCAACGGGAGCGTGCCGTGTCGGCGTATTGAGTCCGCATAATAGCAAGGAGACCAAGGCGATTCTGAACGCCGTCCGTGCGCTGGGCCACGAGCCGGTGTGGATTCGCGACGAGAACACCAGCTCCTGAATCAAGAACGGCGGTGTCCAGCTGTCGCCCCGCGTGGACGTGCTTGTACACC
>CAZLOO010000273.1:0-3786 GCA_964561055.1 uncultured Halobacteriales archaeon | reverse complement strand
GTTCGAAATATGTCGTCGCGAAGCCCATCCCCTCGATATCCCGCGAGAGCGGTTTACGACGCGTGTTCGCGCCCATCCAGTGTGGCACCTCTTCGACGTCAGTGATGGAAACGTTCTCCATGCCGTCGCCTCATGCTCGAGGCTGGAAAGCTTTCGGCCAGCCCACTCAGTCGCCGGAGCGCCCGGCGGGGAGTCGATTGAGGGACGCTCTGACTCTATTGAAAACCCCAACAGTTGATACAAATTGCGTGCTGAATACAGAGACTGGATTCAGCAACGCAGTACCGACAGAAAAGGCGGGAACGGCAGACCAGATCAGTAACGGACAGGACGAGACTTCAGGCCCGATGACGCTTCAGAAAGTCGGCGATCCCTTCCGCCACCGGTCGTGGATCCTGCTGCTGGAGGGCGTGGTTGAGGCCTTCGATCACGTACTCTTCGGTTTGTGGGAACCACGATTGTACGCGATTGCTGGCTTCCTTGGCCCAATCGCCACTCTCACTGCCCCGCAGGGACAGAACCGGCCGGGAGAACGCGTCCGCTCTCTCCTCGTCGAACTCCCAGTCATCGTGAGCCGGCACCCAGCACTCGAAAAATGTGGCTGCATCCCGCTCTGCCTGTTCGATCCCTCCAGGAACCGTCTCTTGGATGATTGTTCGCCAGTCTTCGCCAGCAACTGCTCGCAGGAATCCGGCGACGGCCCCCTCGGAATCGCCGGCGTGGTACCGCTCAAAGATGGGTTCCAGTTCTTCGTTCAGCTCCGCAAGACTTGGGACTTCAAGTGCAGGTTCGAGGAGTATCAGTGAGTCCACGACTTCGGGCGCGTCGAGGACGACCTGGAGAGCAATGACGCCGCCGGCCGAGTGGCCGACGACGTGTGCTTGCTGTTCGCCGACGTGCTCTAACAGCGCCACCGCATCAGCCGCCGCTCCTTCGTAGTACTCCGCTGGAGAGCCGTCAAAGGCTGAACTGCCGGCGTAGCCGCGACGGTGATAGTTGATCAGGCGATAGTCCGCCAGCGAGGGTTCATCCATAAGTGGACGGAGCCCATCGGCGATAAGGGCTCCATGAATGAGTAACACCGGCTCGCCATCCCCTCGGATTTCGTACTCCAGTTCCCCATCTCGGACGGGGGCTTGCGTTAGTGAGCTCATGTGTGAACGTTCCCGTTTGACTGTTCACCGCGGCGAGGCTTCGTGTTATCCCGTGTTGTCTGTTCAGGGTGGCCTCGCTGATCACGGCGTGAACACCCGTCCCGCCCGAGAAATGACACCGAATGGGGCCTGTCACGATTGATGAATACGCGCCCTGCATCTTGCACGCCTCGTTCGCCCTCTCTGGAGACTGTGAGAAATCCGGTGCCAGACTTAGAGCGTGTATGCATCGATCAAGTAGGCGGAACCTCGACCGAGAATCCGCCGGGAGCAGCACTTGTTGATTCCACCGCGTTCAGGTCGTGACCATCGAAGACATCATGAACAATGTAAGTCCCTAAATATCATTATGATTCATGGGAAACCGGGCGGTGCGTCTCGGAGTGATGAGACAAGAACAGAATCGCTGGCTGAGACGCTACCCGAAAATGATACCCATGCAACCACGACTTTCCCGCAGAGCGGCAATCAAGACTACAGGGAGTCTTGGTATCGGCATCGCAACAGGTGGCATTCTCACCACGACCGCTGCTGCCAGTGAGAAATTTGAGGGCGAACTCAACACTGCCCGCCACACAATCGACAAGTACCGTCGCATCGAAAAGGCACGACAAAACGGCTACTCATTCTTCGGGATAGAGGCTTTTGTGGGGGTTATATTCGCTAATTTCGACAATGTCGGGAACACGAAACACGCGGAGGATCCGTCACTCTTATTCTACGCTCCGAAAGCGGATTCAGACCTAACCACCGACTCCGAAGAAGCTGAAATTACTGATGAGAATACCGAACTGGCGGGGATCGAATACCACGTTCCCGGGAGGCGTGATCCTCCCGACCAAGATATTTTTGCGGATGAAGAATCGTCTCGGGAATTCAAAGTGTCGGAGGCGGAGGGATGGCACAAGAATCCAGAAGGAGCAAACATAACGGGGCTTCACGTTTGGACACATCTCGAAAACTCGAATGGATTGTTCGCTTTAGCCCACGCTACGATTCAAGAACGCTTGACAGACTGAACCTGCTCAACCCGACAGACAGCAGGTTCGCTCTCTGTTATTGGAGGGAAGCGTCTCTCTCAGAACTTTCGGGTTCATCGGTGGAATCTCGTTCGCATGCAGTTGATGACCGATCATATCTGCAAGATTCGCGCGCTGTATTCAGCAGACCCACTGAAACCGATCTGGATTCCGGGAGAAACCGCGTGCTGAATATAGAGGGTGGATGCAGCAGTCCGGGAAGCATTCGAGGGGTGAGCCGCTAGCTGCTGGCCACCAAGTCGGTTCACGACGCCATGGGCGCCCGGTCCACAACTATCGCCACGACAATCGGGGCACCTATAACGAGGTCGGCTGGCCTCGTCTACCTCTCCGGTTGAATTAGCAGATCGGTAGATCATTCGACCATCGACTAGGGTACGTTCGGCCACTGCAAATCCCTCAGCAGTTACTACTATGGGACCGACTAGCATAGACTACTAGGAAGGTGCACGGCCATGCCGAACCCAACAGAATCGGAGGGAGAAACAGAGATAGCGACAGTTTCGTCCGCAGATGGGGCTGAAATTGCGTACGAGCGGTCGGGAAGTGGGCCGCCGCTCGTACTCGTCCACGGCGCGATTTTTGATCGAACGATTTGGGAACTCGGCGACGTCCGTTCGAGGCTCGCGGAACATGCCACGGTCTACGCCATGGACCGACGAGATCACGGCGACAGCGAGTCTTCTAACAATATCAGCCCGGACGCACAGTTCGACGACGTGGTCGCGGTCGTCGAGTCGATCGACGACCCAGTCCACCTGCTCGGTCATTCTTCGGGAGCCGACTACGCGCTGGGGGCGGCCCCGCGAATCGACAATCTCCGTAGTTTGATTCTGCACGGGCCCAGCATCTCACCCGGCGATGACGAGGCTGCAGACGAACTCGAAGCAAAGATCACTGAGATACGGTCGTTGTTAGACGAGGGGCAGACCGAACAGGCGCTCACACTGCTCATCGAGGAGGTTGCTCACTACGCGTCGGATGAAGTTGACGCGATTCGCTCGGCACCGATATGGGATGCACACGTGGATACGTTCCGAGAAACCTTCCTGGGCCTGTTAGCGGTGGAGTACGAGTATGATATCACCCGGTTCGAAGACCTAACCACACCGACGTTATTTCTCACCGGGAGTGAGAGCGGCCGCTTCAAAGAAAGGACCGAAACTCTCCACGAGATGTTGCCAAACAGTCGCCTGACAATCTTGGAGGGACACGGACATGCAGCGTATTTCGTCGCTCCAGACCGCTATACCGACGAAGTGCTGTCCTTTATCAATGAAATTGAATAGGCGGCACGTTTCACCCCCCCGGAGGTGAATTCGGGTCGTCCGAAACCTAACGCTCCACTTTTGAGAGACACCTGGTAACCCCTTTCCCACTCCGCCAATTACGAAGCCTCTCCTGAGCGATCACCCCTTTCGTAGTTTAAATTGAACCTTGTGCTGCATTCGCGCCCTGTATGCAGCACGGATGCGGAATCCTATCACAAATTGAGGATTTCAACAGGACCGGCGCTCGTTCTCACCGGTACTCTTGGCGACAGCCGACGTCTCTTTCCGTGTGATCCCTCGAACAAAGCGGTGCTCGTCTCC
>CAZLOO010000272.1:0-3803 GCA_964561055.1 uncultured Halobacteriales archaeon | reverse complement strand
CGTACCCCGTTCAGCGGCCGGAGCCTGTCTAGGAGCGTCTTGATGCGCTCGCCCGCCCCGTTGACCGCGATTGACTCCAGACAGAGATGCTCCGCGAGGTGGACGTGCTGGACGGCGACCACCGTCTCCGCGAACTCGTGCTGGAGGGCGGTCATTTCGTCGGTGACGCTGCCCCGACCGTGGTCGTACAGCACGACGACCGACCCGCTGAACTCCCCCGACAGTCCCTGCCGGCGCTCGATATCCGTGAGGAACGAGCGCAGGGCATCGCGGGTCGCTTCCGAACGGCTGTCGTATCCTGCGCTCTGGACAGCGCCGTCCAGTCGCTCCAGCAGCTCCCGCGGCAGGCTGACGCTCATCCGCTCGGGGTCGCTCATGCGTCGGCTCCGTCCAGCGTCGGCTTGAAGCTTTGCTGGCTCAGTTGCCGACAGCCGGCGCCGTGGCCGGCCCCCCACTCGGCTCGGCGACCTGGGTGTAGACGAGATACAGGCCCACCGCACCCCCTGCAGTGGCGACGACGAACGGCACCGCGAAACCGAAGCCGACGAGGATTCCGGAGAATAGCGTGCCGAAGGCGATACCCAGCCCAAACCCCATCGTCAGCAACGACAGCGTGGAGCCGGACTCTCCCTCGCGGGCAACGTCGCCGGCCAGCGCTAACGAGGGGGCGAACACCGATGCCACCGCCATCCCCTGGAGGAACCGGGCGAGGACCATCAGGTTTGAAGAATCAACGAACCCCTGTGCCAGCGTCGTCGGCAGCAGCAGGACGAATCCGCCGAGGAGGAACGGTCGGCGACCGTAGCGGTCGCTGAGCCGCCCCAGCGGGAGCTGGAACACGACATTAGCGAGCACGGTCGCCCCGAACTGCACGGAGAACAGGAACGTCCCCTGATCGAGGCGCTCGTTGATAACGTTGCCCAGCGGCGCGAAGATGGCGATGCTGAGCGCCATCACCACGGTTGCTACCCCGAGCGCGAACACCGGGTCCAGCCCGGGCCCGTCTGGGTTGAGCACCCGGATGGAGATCTCGTCGGCGGCCTTCTCGGCGGTGCGTTCGGGGTCGGTGATTAGCACGGCGATGAGCGCGAAGCTGATCGCCGCACCGGCCACCGCGACGAGGAAGGCGGCGTCGAATCCGGAGAGCGTCACGCCCACGACGTCGTATGGACCGGCCGCGACCACGCCGCCGGCGACCAGCGGACCAGTGCCGAACCCCAGCAGTCGGAACGTGTTGAACAGCCCGAAATTGCCGCCTCTGTCCTCGGCCGCCGACAGTTCGTTGACCAGCGCCACCGTCACGGGGATAGTGAATGCTGCCCCGACACCTTGGAGGGCGCGCATGACGAGGATGGCGGGGTAGCTGGTGAACACCAGGTAGCCGGCGCTGCCGACGGCCACCAGCGCAAGTCCCAGGAGGAGGAAGACTTTCCGGCGGCCGGTCCGGTCGGACAGCGAACCGGTGAACGGCTGGCCGAGGCTGTTGAGGAAGCCGAACAGCGAGAGGACGACCCCGATGAGCAGCTCAGGGGTGAGGGTGAACTCCACGCCGGCGACCGCGGCGGTGGTACCAACGAACCCAGGGAGGCTCACCACCTGGCTCCCGATGTACAGTGGGAGCACGACCACCAGAAAGGAGTTGGCGAGGGCGTCGACCATCCGCGCCGCTGCCAGCGCGAGGATGCGGGGATCCAGGTCGAACTCCATCCACCCGCCGTTGAAGGGTCCAGCGTTTCAAACTGTCTGTCCTGTAATGCCTCGATAGGACGTAGCGGCTCCGATCCGCCGAACTCCACCGCTTAGCGACTCGTTGCTAGAGTTTCCATGTGGCGAACGGGCTCATGATGGTGGCGAGAGGGACAATCGCTCGCCACGTCGGTGACGCCCTCAAGAAGACGGCTCCCGGGATTCCCCATCCGTGGGATCCGGGCCGGACGGTCTTCGGGGTCTCCGCTGTCAGTGTGTAAGATCGATACTATCGCTTATGTCGGGCGCCTACCGCGGACCATGCGCGAGTACGCTGCCGGCCACGCCGATCGCTTCGGCTGGACGGGGCGACAAGCGCTTGAACCGGCCCGGCGCTACCACGTGTATGTTCACCGACCGGGAGCGGCGCTACCTAGAGGCGGCACGCGTCGGCCGGCTGGCGACTGCCGACGCCGAGAGGCGGCCCCACGTGGTGCCGATATGTTTCGCCCTGCTCGAAGGGAAGCTCGTCAGCGCCGTCGACGAGAAGCCACAGTCCGTTCCCGCCGACGAACTCCGGCGGAGCCGGGATATTCGGGCGAACCCGCGGGTAGCGCTGGTGGTCGATCACTACACTGAGGACTGGTCGGAGCTGGGTTGGGTGCAGGTTCGCGGCACCGCGACCCACCTCGCGCCCGGCGACCCCGGGCACGGAAACGCGGTGACGGCGCTTCGGGGAAAGTACGACCAGTATGCCGACCACGCGTTGGAGGAGCGGCCCGTTCTCCGTATCCGGCCAGGAAGCGTCCGCTCGTGGGGCAGCCTCGAGCAGTCCTAGCCGCCGGGCTGTTCATACAGGTCGTCTAGCCGGCCTGCGGCCAGGGCAACGATGGTGCCGACGCGGGTCTTCTGAAGATTATGGGGGCTGAAGTGACAGCCCAGCTTTTGGAGGGTCTGCTCGCTTCCCCGGAAGTCGTACGTCGAGCGGGCCAGCCGGCCCTCCGGACAGCGGCTGGTCGCCACCAGCGGGACACCCGCCTCTACCAGCCGCTCGAGCTCGTCGACGACCGACAGCGGGACGTGGCCGGCGCCGGTCGCCGCCACACAGAGCGCCGCGGCGTCCTCGGCGGCCCGCAGTTGCGCGCGCGGCGTATCGACGGTGACCGTCACCGCGTGGACGTCGTTGGTGAGTGCCTCCGGGTCCGGGTCGAGGATGGGCTCGTCGCCGGCGGGCTCGCGACCCCAGGTCACGCGGTTCTCCTCGACGCTCGCGAGCGGGCCGAACTCCGGCGAGCGGAACGTGTCCGCGTTGGTGGTGTGGACCTTCGTCACCGTCGCCGCAGGGTGGACCCGCTCGTTAAGACAGACCAGCACCCCGAGCTCTCTCGCGCCGGGGGACAGCGCAGTCCGGACGCTCGCGAGCAGGTTGTTCGGGCCGTCCGGGCTCGCTAGCGATGGGTTGCGCATCGCGCCAGTGACGACGACGGGCGTCTCGCCGCCGTAACAGCGGTCCAGGAAGTACGCCGACTCCTCGAGGGTGTCGGTCCCCTGGGTGACGACAACGCCCTGGACCTCGGGGTCGGCATCGAGCTCTCCCAGGAGCTCCGACAGCTCGTACAGGTCCTCGACGGTGAGCTGCGGGCTGGGGATGGTGGCGAAGTCACGGGTGCGCACTTCCGCCAGTCCCTCAAGCCCGGGGACCGACCCGACCAGCCCCTCGGCGGTGAGCTCCGGGCTGGCGCCGCCCTCCTCGTCCTCAACCGACGCGATGGTTCCGCCCGTGGATACGACGACGACTGCCATACGCCACCGCTCCGTGGGTGCACGCAAAACCGTTGGGGGTCGGGCGTCGACAGGGGGAGACGTCCTCAGGCCTCCAGCGTGGCCGCCAGCTCCCCGCGCTCGTCGAGCTCCGCGAGGATGTCGCTCCCGCCGACGAACTCCCCGTCGACGTACGTCTGGGGGATGGTCTCCCAGCCGCTGTGGGCCTCCAACGCCTCCCGGTAGCTGTCCAGCGCCGCCAGCACGTCGACGGTCTCCACGTCCTCGCGGTGCTGCTTGATGAGCCCGAGCGCCCGCCGGGAGTAGCCACACTGGGGCATCAGCTCGGTCCCCTT
>CAZLOO010000271.1:0-3812 GCA_964561055.1 uncultured Halobacteriales archaeon | reverse complement strand
CAGGCCGCCCGTGACTCGGAGGCCTGTGACGCCCGGGTGACCCGCACTTCCTGTCTGGGGCGTTGTGGCGACGGCCCAATGGTAGCGGTCTACCCGGACGGCGTCTGGTACGGCGACGTCGCCGAGGACGACGCCGGGCGTATCGTCTCGTCCCATCTCGACAGGGACCGCATCGTCTCGGAGCTCGTCGATCAGACCCTGTAACGATGACCTGCCACGAACTCGAAGCACTGCGACTCGGACTGATGAACGTCCTCGGCACGGCCGACCGGAGCGCCCGCGAGCACGCCGAACGGGAGCTCGAGGGCCACCTCGACGGCCCGGTGGGGGCGCTGGCGGCCGCCGAGAACCTCTCGGCGGTCCGGCGCCACCTCGACGCCGCGCTGGTCGACCTCGAGGAGGAAATCGCCGCAACCGATCCTGACGACCCGGAGTATGACTACCTGCGTGGCCGGCTGGTCGCCGTCCGCGACGCCGAGCGGGCGGTCGCCCGGCTGACCGACCAAGGTGAGGACGTCCTCGGCGGGCTGGGCGATGCTCACGACCTACTCCACGAGGCGTTCCCCACGGATGAGTGAGCCCGCGACCGCCCGAACGCTCGACGTGCAGGCTGCCGGCCTCGGCGAGGTTCCCCCGGCCCGCTCCCGGCACTCCGGTCGACGATCAGCGGTCGCGCTCGCCGGCGACACCATCGTCGTCGGGACCGCCGACGGCCGCGTCCGGGCGTTCGACCCCGACCTGAGCGAGCACTGGCGGGCCGGCGGAGAGGGCGGCGCCGTCGTCGCTGCCGAACCGTTCGACGGTGGCGTCGCCGTCGGCGGGCGTGGCACTGCGGGCGCGATCCGGCTGTACGACCGCAGTGGGAACCGCCGGTGGCGCTACGAGACCGCCCGCGAACTCGGTCCGCCGACGAAAGAGTCGCGGTTCTTCCTGCCGTTCGTCGCCGGCCTCGCTGCCGACAGCGACCGGCTCTACGCCGCTGCCCGGCGGTACGAGCGGGTCAGCGGCGAACGGTCCTTCGAGAGCGCCGTCTACGCCTTCGAGCCGGGGGGCGGACTGGTCTGGCTCTACCGGACGGACGCCTCGCCGATCAGCCTCGACGTTCATGACGACCGGTTGGCGGTCGCGTACAACCGCTGTCCGGGCGACCACAGCGCCGGGCTGGTGGTGCTCGATGCGGACACAGGCCAGGTCCGGCACACCTGGGACCCGCCTGGTGACGGCCAGCGGCGGGTCGGGGATGTTTCCCTACTGGCGGAGGGGGCCGCGGTCGCCAGCCATGCCGACTACCGCGGCTATCGGCTCGGCCCGGACGGCATCGACCGGTGGCGGGCGGACCTGGCGACGCCCACCGCGGTCGGCGACGAGCGGCTGTACGCCTACCCGAACCATGTCCACGCGACCGGCGCGGGGGTGGTGTTCGTCACCGGCAACAGCTATCCCACGGAGGGCCGCGAGACCGAGGGGCTCCACCCCGACGAGCACACCGCCTTCGGCTACGGGCCGGATGGGAAGCGGCGCTGGACGGCCGACGTCGGCGGGTTCGCCGGTGGCGTCGCCGCCGACGGGACGACGGTGGCCGTTCCGGGCGCCCAGCAGTTTCGCACCCGGGACCCCGAGGCACACGGCCTCCGGTTGTTCGACGCCGTCGACGGCCCGCAGGAGGCCGTCCGAACGGAGGGGGTGGTTACCGCGGCGGCGCTCGCGGACGGGACAGTCGTCGGGGTCGAGGAGCCGGTCGTCTACCACGACGAAGGCGTCGAGCGGGGCGCCTACCGGCTGCTCCGGGCGGCGCTCTGATCCGGACTACGTCTCCGACGCGAGCCCGAGCCGCTCGGCGTCGGGACCGAACTCCTCCTCCAGCAACGCCGGCACCTCCGACGGCGTGACGTCTGAGAACCAGTGCCCCCGAGGGTGGACGGCGATCGCCGCGCCGTCGGCGCTGCACAGGCCCAGACAGCTCGTTCGGGCGACGTGGACCTCCGACCAGAACACGCCCCGCTCGCGCAGCCAGTCGGTTACCGCGTCGTACACCGCCTCGCCACCGGCGTCCGCACAGCAGGCGTGCTCGGAGTCCCGGTCGTTCGTACAGACCAGCACGTGGTCGGTGAACCCGCTCTCGCGGACCTCAGCGGTCCGGCGTTCCATCCGAGTCAGTCCCCCGCGGCCGCGCCGGCGCGCGAAACCGCCCTCGACCGGCGGCGCAGGCGGGCGTGGGTCACCGCCAGCAGCGACCACAGCAGCACCTGGCCGAACACGACCAGACCGGTCAGTCCGCTCGACAGCGCCGCCGGGAGCGACCCGCCAGCCGTGGCCGACGGCACCAGGGCGGCCGGCACTGCCAGCAGGCAGAGTACCGCCGCAGCGGCCGAGAGCGCGAGCGAGCGGTTCCGACCCGCAAGCCGCCGGTAAACGAGCCCCGCCAGCAGACAGGAGATCGCACCAGCGACCATCATTCCGCCGTATACCGCCGCGCGGGCCGGTCCGGACAGCACAGTCTCGGCGCCGGCCCGTGGCGGCAGGGCCAGCCAGGGTGCCCCGGAGACGGTGAGGAAGCCCGCAGCCCCCAGCAGGTAGCTCTTCATCGCGCCGGTGCCGGGGATGACGGGTTCCAGCAGGTAGAACGCCGCCCCGAAGACGACACCGCCCAGCAGCACGCCCCACAGGAGGCCGGCGGCGACGCCGACGGCGTTCGTCACCGCCGCTGGGACGAGGCTCTCGTGGTGGTCCTCCTCGGCGGCGTCGTGGTGGTCTCCGCCGGCGTCGCCGGCGACCCCGAGCAGGGGATTGGCGACTAGCGCCACCAGCAGGCCGAACGCCAGCCCGGCGACGACGCCCGCCTTCACCCCGCGGGTGACGTGTTCGATGAACACGATCAGTGGCAGGTGATGCCGGCGGCGTGCCGGAAGTTGTGCAGCGCATCGTGGGCCATCGGGTCCTGAAGGAACAGCAGCCCGAAGCCCAGGCCGGCGGCCAGCAGCAGGCCGGCGGCCAGCTGTGGTGGGGTCAGCTCCGCTCGCGCACTCTCGATACGACCGTGGACGGTGTCGGTTGCGGCGGCCATTGTAAATCCAACTTGTATCAGAACAAGCTTAGTTGTAAAGCTTTCGTGCTACTGCTCCCCGCGGGCGGCGCCGACAGCCGCGTCCACCCGCTCGGCCGACAGCGCTGACAGCGGGACCCGTCGCCCACCGGTTTCCTCGGCAATGATCCCCGCTAACCCCCGCTGCTCGCCGGCATCGACCACCACCACCCGGGCGCCGGCCTCGGCTAGCCGCTGGGCGGCCGCGCGCGTCTCCCCGACAGGGCTCCCCTCCGCGACGTTCGCCCGGCCGTCGGTGACGAGTACGACCACCGCAGCGTCCGGGTCGGCCTGCTCGATCACCGCGCTAGCAGTTCGCAGCCCCGCGGGCAGCGGCGTCCGGTCACCGGTGGGGAGGTCCTTCAGGTGACGGGCCGCCAGCGTAACGCTGTCCGTCGGAGGGAGCAACACCTCGGCGCTCTCGCCGGCGAAGGTGACGAACGCTACCTCGTCGCGCTGCTGATAGGCGTCCTCCAGGAGCTCCAACACGGTCCCCTTCGCCGCCCGCATCGCGGGGCGCATGGAGGCGCTGGCATCGACGGCGAACACCACCAGCGCCGAGGCCTCTCCACGCCGGACGGACTGGCGGAGGTCCCGGGACTGGACCCGGTCGCTCCCTCGCCGCCCAGCCGCCCGGACCGAAGCCGCAGCGTCGACGCGGTCGCCCGACTCCGCCGGCCGGCTGCGCACCCGCGGGCCGGCGCCGTTGACCCCCGGGTCCGCGCCCGCC
>CAZLOO010000270.1:0-3833 GCA_964561055.1 uncultured Halobacteriales archaeon | reverse complement strand
AGCCGGCTGCCCATCGCATCTACGAGATTTTTGAGGATGCCGGCCTCACCGGCTACCGCGCCGGCGACGACGAGGAGGAGGCCCGCTATCGGGAGGCGAAAGCCACCTGGGAAACACTCTGTGAGGGGCTGTTTCAGGACATCCGGAACAGGGTTCGAGATGATGCGTCTCTCGAAAACCTGAACGACCGAATCGACGCCCAGGTCGCCGAGGCGCGGCGCAAAGCGGACGACCTCACGTCTTGAACCGCATTCCGGCCGCCATCGCGGAGGGTAGTAAGGCACGCATCTGTCACCAAGCGGCGGCTACCCCGCATCCGGCCCCTGAGACCTACCGACCCCCACGGGCATACAAATCGCCGGGCTGGGCACCGTTTCATATCCCGGCGTGGACCGAGCCTTATCGATGGCTGAGTTCGGTCGTCATGACGCTCCCACACTCCGGACACTCTGGAATCTCCCCCATTGCGATGTGCGTCGCCGTCCCCCAACGATCGCTCGCCTGCGGCGCCTCGAAGCCACAGTTGAGACAGGTAACCTTCCGTGATGTGGCCTTGTCGTCTCCCATCGTTTCACCTCGTCCGTAGCGGAACAGGGATGCCTGTGGTCATTACGACTGGCTACCTGCCACCGCGGAATTCGTCGGCGGAAAGCGATCGACCGCCACTGCGACCCCCATCGAGTGATTCACTGCCGGTCTCGTCTGGCTGGCGGTCCAGCGATTCCTTCGGATATCCCGATTCGCACGGCACATCCGATGGGAGGTAACCATCGTCATCCGCTATTGCTGAGAGGGAGTTTATAAGCCCCTTCCGTTATATCTGCAACGATAACGGTCGTAAAATATAAAATTCAGGCGGTTACTCCATTCAATGCACCAGGCAGTGGTGCACCTGGTAACCCCTCATTCCCTTCGGGCGCGGTAGCCCCCTCCCCCCCGGGCCCGCGCCCCATTTTGCCTCCTGTGGCCTGGTGACCAGCGCGAGACCCGGGTGCCGAGGCGTTCCGGCGGAGTATGCGGTGGGCTGCGAGCCGCGCCTGTCCACCGTCGCTACGGGCCAGGGCATGTAGCTGGCGGCGGGTCGAACGGGCGGGCGTCGCCACCTGGGGAATCGAGCGGGAGCGCGGCGTCGATGCGCTGTGCAATTTTTGGGCCGACACCCGCGAACGGGCCGCGACTGCCCAGAACGTCACGGAACAGCCTGCGGTCACCCTCGAGTGCATCGTCGCGGAAGTTGGTGAGCCTCGCACTGAGCGACCCCGTGCCGTAGTCTTCGTCGCGTTGCTGTTCAAGGGCCAGGAGGCCGGCCTGAAGGCTCGCGACACGCGCACGGCCTACCCCCTCGACGACAGCGACGAGCCGAACGGTTTCCGCGGCGACGCCGTACCGTAGTTGCTGCCGGAGCGTGTCGTAGTAGGCTGGCGGCGCCCGCCCGAGCGGGGTAAAGAAGCGTTTGATGCTGTCCAACAGGTCGGCCAGCTGATGTGCCAGCACCGGCAGATAGCCGGCGTCCAGGTCAAGCGTGCGCTCGATATCCGTAACAGTGATTCCATCACACCAATACCAGGCCAGCAGGCCGACGGTCTGCCCAACGTCATCAGTCCCGAGACCACGCTCGCGGAGCGCCGCCTGGAACGGCTCGTCATCGGTCGTCTCGCCGAGCGTCTTGTCGAAGTGGTCGACCACTGCGCGCAGTAGCTCGAGCGCCTCCAGAGCTTCCTCACGCCGCAACAGATCCAGGAAGCCGAGACAGTGCGCCAGCGGGTACTGGCCCCAGCTGTCGTGGACGAACTGCATCATGGCGTCGCCGAGCGTCGTCGCGCGGAAGCTGCCGTCAGCGCGCTGCTCGGTGAGGCGCTTGTCGCTGAGCCAGGCGGCCGTGCTCCCCAGCTCGCGGGTGATCCGCTCCGTCGGGTCGCGCTGGCTCATCCCCCAGTCATCGAGTGTCCGCGCGGAAATCCGTAGCTGCGTCCAGTAGAACGACGCCTTGAGCATCGCCCCGAGCTCCTCGGGGGTAGCCCAGCCGGCGCGGATGAGCTCAAGCAGGAACACTTGGCGTTCCTCGCGGGCGTCGAGATGCGTGCGCACCGGCTCAAGCGACTTCGCCGTCGCGTCCCGGTCAAAGCCGAAGGCCTCCTCGGCCGTCTCCAGGGACTTGTACATCGGGAAGGCGTATCCCTGCTCGTAGCCGTATCCTGGGCGACCGGCGCGACCGATCCATTGCACGTATTCGTAACAGCCCACGTACGCCATGCCGTCGCCGGTCCAGCGTTTCAGGTCAGCGACAATCACGGACTGGATCGGTGCGTCGAACCCGTACGCGAGCGTCGGTGTACAGTATAACGCCGTGACTGCGCCGTCGTGGACAAGCGCCGTCAGATAATCCTGCACCGCGCGGTCGAGGCCAGCGTGATGGTAGGCGACGCCCGCGTCAAGGAGGTCCGCCAGGGCACGGTAGCGCCGGGGCAGCCCGCTGTCCAGCATCTCGCCCAGTTCCGCGCGGAACGCACGGTCTGCCGCGCCATCGAACACGCCCGCCTCGGCAGCGGCGCGCGCCCGCGCTTCGCAGTTCCGACGGGAGTTGCTGAACACCAGGAACGGTGCCTTGTCGCGGTGCTCCTCAAGCAGCGCCGCGATCTGGGCGCCGCGGCTCTGGTAGCCATCGTCGATCGCCACCGGGCGCTCCTCGATGGGGACGCCACGCCGCTCGCTGGCCACCGTTACGGCCGCGTCCAGCCACTCGCCGACATGGGCAGGGTTGCCGATCGTCGCGCTCATCGCGAACAGCGGTACGTCAGCCTCCACGAGCAAGGTGATCGCTTTCTCGATGCCCGGGCCGCGGCTGTCGCTGTAGATTTCGTGAAAATCGTCCAGCACGACGAGATCGAGGTCGTCGAGGCGGCCGGGATCGTAGAGGACGGTACGGAAGAATGACTCGAACGTCCGGACGACGGCGTCCGCCTCGTCGCTTGGGTCCGCAGTCACCCTTCTTCCATCGGGGCTGGAGTCGCGAAGCTCCGCTGCCTTCTCCTTGACCAGCCGGTGTGACGGCACGAGATACGCCACCCGCCCGCCGGCATGCAGCGTCTGCCGGACCCGACACTCCCCGACGAGTGTCTTCCCGTTCCCCGTCTCCGCGACCAGCAATCGGTTCTCCGTACTTAGCGCGCCGTCGGCGAGCGCCTCCCGCTGAGTCGCCGTCAGCCCATCGTAGTCATGGCTCGCCAGCACCGCCTCGACCAACTCCCGCTCTCCGGGCGAGAGCATCCCAGGAATCTCCGCCATCGATTACCAGACCCGAGGGGCGCCGCCAGTAAATCGTGTCCGGTCGGGGTCACATGGTCGCCACGAAGATCCACTCGGGGACCTCGACCACACCGGCGCTGCCAGCCCAGACACCGCCGTTGGGGGCAAAATCACCGCGCGCGGTTGATACCGTTCAATTCCGTTCAGAGCCGCTGAACCGTCCGAATTCGACCGAACGACGCTTCCCCTTCATGTACCTCCCAGAGTGTAGGTAGAGGTGCACATGACCCTCAACAAGATTGCGGCACCGCTGCTTGCAGTGCTGCTCGTGACCGCGGGTGCGGCCGGCACCGTCGCGGCGGCCCCGGCGACACCCGACGACGCCGAGGCACCGGGCGATGGTGCGGACGATAACCGTGCTGACGACGCCAATGCGTCGGACAGTGACCGCGCGGACGCAAATACGAGTGAGGCTACTGACGCCGAGGCAGACGCGAATGCCACGCAGGGTCCGCCTGCCGAGCTGCCCGAACAGGTGCCCGATCACGTCGTCGCGATCCACGAGGCCATCAACGAGAAGCTGGACG
>CAZLOO010000269.1:0-3879 GCA_964561055.1 uncultured Halobacteriales archaeon | reverse complement strand
GCTGAACAGCTCCGGGTGGCGCATCGGCAGCTCGACCATCTCCCGGACCTGCTCGAGTTCGTCGTCGAGCCCACCGATATCCTCGTAGGTGATACCCGGCGAGCCGCTCCCGCCGGCGGCGGTGCCGCCGGTGATCTGCTCGGCGGGCTTCTCGCTCACCCGCACCTCAGTCGAATCCGTGACGACGACCGTCCCGGAGGGGGAAGTGCCGGCTATCTTCAGCGGGACCTTCTGGCCGGACATGCCGGTGAACGGGCCAAAGCCGAAGCTAAACGGCACGTTCTGTCCTTGCGTGACCGCCTGGCCAGAGAGCTGGTCGCGGATGTGTCCCGAAATATCACCCCGGACCCGGAGGTTCTGGGGGAGCGCGACCGTCACCCGTTTTGCGGGCTCGACCTCGGCTTTGGTCACCTCGACGCTGTCATCGATGCCGACGCCCGCCTCCTGTCGGAGCTGGCCGTCGATGCGGATGACGCCGGCGCCCTCGTCCTCGGGGTAGCCGGGCCACACCCGTGCGACTGCTCGGCCGTCGCCTTCGACGAGGATGTAATCCCCGTTCTCGAGTCCGAGCTCGCTCATCGCGGCCCGGTCGACCGCGGCGAGCCCACGCCCGGCCTCGCTCTGCTTCATCGGCTTGACGGTGAGTTTCATTGGTCCACCTCGATGGTGACGACGCCGTTGTTGATAGAGGCTTCTACCGCACCCTCAGGCACCGGGAACTCCTCTTGGCGGTCGCCGACGACGACGATGGCCGTCCCGTCCACGACGTCCACGGAGCCGTCGCTGGCAGCCGCCCCAAAGTCGGCGACGAGCACGACGGCGTTATCGTACTCGTACCGGGTGACCGCCCCCGCCTGCTCGGTGAACTGCGATTGATCAGTCATACTAACCCATAGTTAGTCGTTTTTCTATTTAAACCTATCGCTCAAAAACCGCAAGACAGCGACGGGTGCGTTTCTAATAGTTGTGTTGCAGTTCACACTCGCGTAGGCGCCGTCGACCCGGGTGCCGCGACCCGGGTGGGTTTTAATACCGCCCGGAGCGAGCGGTGGGCCATGCGCACTGTCTCCCACCACGGTCGCGCAACCGCCTACCGGTACACCCCCGGGGAAGGACGTCCGGTGGTGTACGTCCACGGGAGCGGCGCCACCGGCCAGGTGTGGGGGTACCAGCACGCAGGCACCGACCGGCCGACAGCGGCGCTTGACCTCTCGGGCCATGGGGACAGCGACGACGTGGACAGGGAGCCGGGGGCGGAGAGCCTGACGGCCTACGCCGCGGACACGCTGGCGGTAGCCCGAGAGGTCGAGGCTAGCGCCATTGTCGGCAACTCCCTTGGCGGGGCGGTGGCGCTTTACCTCCTGCTCGAAAGTGACCACCCGTTCGAGGTGGCGGTC
Source organism: uncultured Halobacteriales archaeon (assembly GCA_964561055.1). Lineage (GTDB taxonomy): Archaea > Halobacteriota > Halobacteria > Halobacteriales > Haloarculaceae > CAZLOO01. The sequence continues at coordinate 2,482 of CAZLOO010000269.1, read as the reverse complement.
CTGTGTGGCACCGGCGCGAAGCTGTCCGTAGCGGAGGAACTGCGTGAGATGCTCCGCGAGGACTTCCGGAGCGCCGTCGACGCGCTTCACGAGCCGGGAATGCTGTTCCACGACCCCGACCCGAAGACCCTGGAGCGCTCCCGTCGTGCGATGCACTCGGTCGGGCAGGCGACCACGGAACGGGACTTCCTCACCAGTCACGCGTTCGATATCCGCGGCCGGCTCAAGGAGATAGAGCTCCCGGTACTGGCGCTGACCGGCGAGTACGACCGACTCACCCCGGTCGCGTTTCACGAGTACCTCGCAGAGGAGCTCCCGGAGGGGCGGCTGGCGGTCGTCGAGAACGCGGCCCATCTCCCCTTTCTGGAGCGGCCCAAGGCGTGGAACCCACGGGTCAGTTCCTTTCTTTAGTCCCAGCCGAGTTCGACGTCAGTGCCGTCCTCGCGGCAACGCTCCAGCTCGTGCTTGGCCTCCATCCCGGCGTCCTGGGTGGACTCGGCCCGGCCGACACCCACCTTCAGCTCCACGTCCACGGTATCGCTGACGTGCTCGATAGCGTCCTGGTACGCGTCGCGGCCCATCGCCGGACAGACCGCGATGACGTTGTCTCCGCCAACAAAAAAGGAGAGCCCGTCGTGGGCCATCCGCATGTAGCGCATCAGCTCCGCGTACCCCTGCTCGATACGAATGAATGAGTCGAATTCATTGAGTTGGTCCGTGTACTTCCCGGTGGCGTTGTTCACGTCAAAGTGGGCGATCTGGACGTCCCGGGTGCTCCGCTCGCCGGGCGACAACGGCTCGCCACGAAGAATTTGGGTGCGGGCCTCGTCTTGTGCGCTGCCGGCGTCTTGGAGCTGTTCGGTCGCAGTCCCCAGCGCCTCCACCGGGCTCGGCGAAACGGCGATAGATAGCGATACCGTTACCGGGTAGCGGTTGCCCACCGACTCCTGAACCAGCGCGTGGTCTTCCGTCGAGAGCCCGTTGGTGACCGCTACCATGTTGTCGAACCTGGAGAAGAATACGTACCCCTTCCGGTTGCCCACCAGCTGGGAGAGGTCGGCGTACAGGCGGGACTGGAGGGTCTGGAGGTCCACCTCCCGGCGGGGCTCGGGGGTGACAGTCCAGGGACCGTAGTTGTCGATCTGGATTAGGGTGACCTGCGTGTTCGTCACGTTCGGTATCGCGTAGCCGCGCCTGTGGGATGGCTCTTTGGTTCGGGGGCGTGTCTGCCGACTTCCGACGGCTTAGCCCCGCAGCCGGTCGCGGAGCTGTTCGCCGGTTGGCGACAGCTCGAGGGCGTCCAGGTCGGAATGATAACGGACCACGTCCGTCGCCAGCAGCTTCGGGAGATCGTCGGCGCGAATCCGCTCGCGCACCGACAACCACGTCTCCCGCTCCACCGCGTCCGGGGCAATGTCACCCTCAGCGGCGACGGTTCGGGCCAGGCGGTCCAACGGCAACGGGCTCTCGGCCCTCACCAGCGCCCGGAGCAACTGTCGCCGGCGCGGCTCCGCGAGCAGGTCGTCAACGACCCGCGGCGGGAGACCGGGTTCGGATTTGTCGGCTGCCATACGACGCGTTCTGTCGCCGAGCCGTAAGTATGTGTCGTGGCAGCGAACCTCATGGATGCCAGCGGCCGAACAGGTCCAAGTTGTGGGTGAGATATACCAGCCCCCCCGCCCGCACTGCTGCCCGGCGGTCGGTCACCCACTCGCCGAGCGCCTCCCTGCTCAACGCCGGGCCTGGCCGGTCGAGCGTCTCTGCGACGGACACCCGGATCAGGTCCAGCACGTACTCGAGGAAGTATGCCTCGTCGCCGGGGTACGGTGGTCGCACCACCCAGTCGGATCCCCCGGCGGCTTCGATGGTAGCCCCCTCCGGAAGCGCATCGAACAGCTGTCGGCCGGCCATCGAGCCGGCCCCCTCGCCGGCGTCCATGTGGGCGTGAAACCGCTTGACGACGGGGTCGTCGTGGGCGTGCGACGGCCGGAACGCCGTCACGCCGTCGAACGTCACTGGGAAGTACCACCATCCTCCCTCCCGGAGCGCCGACAGTAGCGCCGGCAGCCGGTCGTAGTCCAGCAGGTCCAGCAGGGCGCTTCCCACCAGCAGGTCAGAGGACCGCTCCGGTGCGACGGCCAGCGCGTCGCTCTCGGTGAACTCTACCCGGACCCGCCGGTCTGGGAGCTCCAGTTCTAACGCCTCCCCCTCCTCCCGGACCTTGCCGCCCCGGTCGCGCGCCCAGTCCGGGAGCCGCTCGCGGGCGGTCGCCAGGCTGTCCCCGTTCACATCCACCAGTTCGTACGTCGTTTCCGAAGGGAGCGCTCCCCACTCGACGAGCCGCTCCAGCATCGTCCCGATACCGGCGCCGGCCTCCAGCACCCGCAACCGGCTCCGGTCAGCCACTGCGTCCTGAAGCGCCCCGAACACGTGCCGGTCAAGCGCCCGGTCGTCGACGGTCCGCTTCGCGGCCAGGTATCGC
>CAZLOO010000268.1:0-3951 GCA_964561055.1 uncultured Halobacteriales archaeon | reverse complement strand
CCGCGAGCGGGCCGACGGCCGGCTCAACGGCGGCACTGTCAGCTGGTACGACCGCGTCCCGCCGGTAATGATGAGCCCCCGGACGCCCGTCGCGCGGGCCTTCCGGGCGGCCATCCGCGCCGAGGACGGCGAGCCCAGACTGTTACGCAAGACCGGCACCAGCGATATGAACGTGTTCGCCGGGGCCTGGGACTGCCCGATGGTCACCTACGGCCCCGGAGACTCGGATTTAGACCACGCGCCCGACGAGCACCTGCCGCTGGCGGAGTTCGACCGCTCGGTGGCGGTGCTGGAGCGGGTGGTCGGCCGGTTGGCCGGTGAGGACGCGTGACTGCCTTCCTCGACATCGACGATCTCTCTGTCGGGGACCTAGACAACGTCCTCGAGCGGGCGACCGCAATGAAGGCCAACCCCGAGGAGTGGACGGGAGCACTGACCGACCGGAGCCTCGCGATGCTGTTCGAGAAACCCTCCACCCGGACGCGGGTGTCCTTCGAGACGGGGATGACACAGCTCGGAGGCCACGCCCTCTTTCTCGGCCCGGACGACATCCAACTCGGCCACGGCGAGCCGATCAAGGACACCGCCCGCGCCGTCTCCCGGTACGTCGACTGCGTGATGGCGCGGCTGTTCGACCACGGCGACGCCGAGGAGCTGGCGGCTTACGCTACGGTGCCGGTGGTGAACGGCCTCACGGACGACGCTCATCCCTGCCAGACGCTGGCGGACCTACTCACCCTCCGCGAGCACGCCCCCAACGCCAGCGTCGCATGGGTCGGCGACGGCAACAACGTCGCCCGGTCGTTCGTCGTTGGGGCGGCGATGGAGGGACTGGAGCTGACCGTCGCCACGCCGGAGGGGTACGGTATCGACGACACCGTCCGCGAGCGGGCGGCCGGCTATGAGGGGTCGGTGGCCTACACCACTGATCCGGAGGCGGCCGTCGAGGGCGCGGACGTGGTGTACACGGACGTCTGGGTGAGCATGGGCCAGGAGGATCGCCGCGACGAGAAGCTGGCGGCGTTCGAGGGGTTCCAGGTGGACGAGGCGCTGCTGGGAGAGTCGCGGCTGCTGCACTGCTTGCCGGCCCACCGCGGCGAGGAAGTGACCGACGCGGTTCTAGAGAGCGACCGCGCGCTGGTGTGGGACCAAGCCGAGAACCGGATGCACACCCAGAAAGCGCTGTTAACCTACCTGCTCGAGGGCTGACCCAAAGGGTCAGCCCGAGTCACCCTGAAATAGCCGGTAGGCGCCGGTACCGGCAGCGACCGCCTCCATCTCACCCCCGGGAGTCTCGGACTCGACCATCACCCGCGACCACCCGACCGACCGGCCAGCGCGGATTACCTCGGCGTACGCCGTGAGGTCGTCGGCCGCCCGCCGGAGGTAGTTGACATTGAGGTTGATCGTCGCAACGCCGCCCTCGGTCGGGTTCTCCAGATAGGGGCGCAGGGCGATGCCACCGGCGGTGTCGATCAGCGTCGCCGCGACCCCGCCGTGCATCGTCCGGCCCTGGGTTGGGTTGGCGAGTTTGTCGTCGTACGGAATAGACATCACTACCGAGCCGTGACGATACTCTTTAACGGTGGTGCCCAGCCAGGAGAGATAGCCGTGGTGCTGTTCGATGAACTCTTGGACCATTCGGACGGCGTGGTCGGGGACCTGATCGTCATCGGTCATACCTTCTGTCGCCGTCCGAGAGCTATGTAGCCGGCGATGGGCGGCTCACCCGTCCGGCCACTCCTCGCGGCGGCGCTGGTACTCCTCGTCGTTCCTGACGCTTTCGAGGTGCTCGCGATAGACCTGCGAGATAGCGTACTTCTCCTCGTCGTACCACTGTTGGGGCTCCCGTTCGGTGCCGTCCTCGTCGTGCTTGCGCCCGCCAGGGTACTTCGCGTAGCGGAGGCTCCGTGTCCAGCCCATCTGGAGGTACTTGCGGGCCATATCCATCCCGGGGAACTCGCCGGCCGCGCGGTACTCCCTGAATTTCTCGTGGATGGCCTCGGCAGCCTCCTCGGCTTCCTCTAAGCTCGTGATCGTCCACAGCGGCAGTAGCTCGTCCTTGTACGGCTGGATCTTGAACGCGCCCTGCTCGCCGCGGCCAATAGCGTACTCCTCGGGGTGTTCGCGAAAATCGGTGTCGTACTCGGGATCGTCCATACGGGAGCCTAAGCGCCGGAGACAGTCCCCGGTTTCGGTCAGCCAAGTCGCACGGGGTCGTCGGTCCGCTCGATGGACACCACCACCTCGTCGCCCTCGGCGAACTCGTGGCCGGGACAGACCAGCTTCGCGCCGGGGTGGTCGCGGGCGACAAACAGCGACAGCCCGGTCACCGGCTCTCCGTTGGCGAGTATCGCCACGTCCTCCCAGGCGATGTTCCGGCCGTCGGCCTCCCCGACCCGCTGGCCGAGCAAACGGACCGGATCGTCCCGACCACCGTAGCGGCCGCCGCCCTCGTAGTGGACCAGGCCACCGTCCAGCGCGTAGCCGTCGTCCGCGGCGACGCTTACCCACCGCTCGCCGAGCGCGGGATGGGTGGGTGCGTCAAGCACGACATACGTCTCTCCGACCTCCTGTACCCGGCCGCGGCCGTCCCACTCCAGTCCCCTGGGGCTGACGTCGACCTCCAGCGGGAGCGACCCGGAGGCACGACGGTGGTTGGCGCCGTGCTCGCGGAAGCCGAGATGGACGTGGTTGTCCACCCAGGGGGCGAAAAAACCCGCCCGGACCGTCCGCCCGAGGACGTCGCCCACCGCGACACGGTCGCCCGGCTCGACGATGGGGGCGACGTGGAGCATGCGGGCGACATGCTCACCAGTATCGACCAGAATCAGGTAGTCGTGCTCCTCCGCGTAAGACTTCGGGGGCGCGGATACCCGCCGGCAGTCCAGCACCTCCCCCGCGATCGGGGAGGGAATGGCCTCTTCAGCCTCCGGCCAGGGATAGAGGTCGATCGCCCGACCCCGCTCGTGAGCGACGTAGGGGGAGTTGTACAGCGAGAACCGGCGATACCGTTCCAGCACCGCCGTCCGGAGCGTCGGCATCACCCGCTGTTGAACGGGCGCCGACTTGCCGGCTTCGGGTCCGGGCCGCGAGCAGGAGTCTTTAGCGCCCGGGTCGCCGAGACAGGCTATGCGCGCAGTCCGGGGACGGGCGGAGAATATCGAGACCGACCGGGCGGTCACCCGGAGCCTCGTCGCCGACGTCCGCGAGACCGGTGAGGGAGCGGTCCGGGTGTGGACGCCACACCGCCAGGTCGCCTTCGGCCGGCGGGACGCCCGGAGCGACGGCTATGGGGCGGCCCGCGCCGCTGCCAGCGAACGGGGGTACCCCCCCTACGAGCGGTCGACCGGGGGCCGAGCGGTCGCGTACACCGGTGCGACAGTGGCGTTCGTCAGGGCCGAGCCGGTGGGTGACGCCCGGGAGGGAATCGATGCCCGCTATGCGGCGCTGCTGGCCGACGTCGAGCGGGGGCTGGCGGGGCTCGGCGTCCCAGTCGAACGCGGGGAGCCGGCTGACTCCTTCTGTCCTGGCACCCACTCTCTGCAGGCGCGTGGCAAGGTCGTCGGCGCGGCCCAACGAATCCAGCAGGGGGCGGCGCTGGCGGCGGGGATCTGTCTCGTCAGGGACCACGAGGCGGTCGCGGAGGTACTGGGGCCAGTGTACGAGGCGCTCGGAGTGGCGTTCGACCCGACCACCGTCGGCAGCGTTTCGAGAGCGCTCGGGGAGGAGGTCGACTCCCGTGAAGTCTGTCGGGCTCTCGAGCGGGAACTGGCCGGGGCGGATGCGACCGTCGAGCGCCTGCGGTGACTACGCCACGCGGACCGTGCGTGACTCCCGAATCGGAACGAGCGGGAGGTCCGGGAACGCTACCTCGACGGTGTACTCGAGCTCCCTGGCGTCGCCGCCGAACACCGCCAGCGGCAGCGTCGCCGTCCCGACGTAGGCACG
>CAZLOO010000267.1:0-3953 GCA_964561055.1 uncultured Halobacteriales archaeon | reverse complement strand
CCGGCGGTGTCGATCACCAGCGTCGCCAGGTCGCGCCGCCGGGCGAACCAGTTGGCTGACGTCGTCAGTGTTTGCACCCGGTGGTACGGCACCACTTGGACAGTCTGGACAAACACACCGTTGCGGGTGACGACGTGGTCCTCCAGCAGCGCCACCCCCCGAAGTTTCCAGGCGTAGTGGGCGTAGACGAGCGCCGCAGGCACCAACGCCAGCCCGATCCACTCCGGGAACTGGAACCCGACGAATCGCTGGACAGCGACAACACCGCCGGCGACGACCAGCGCCACTGCGGTGTAGCGGACGGCGTAGCGGGTACGGGCGCGCTTGGGTGGCCGCTCGAATCCGCCGAGTTCGACCCCCTCGATGTCTCGCACCAGTTCCAGGGTCTTCTCGCGGGTGGCGAACGGTATTGCCGATTGCGAGCCGCCCTCGCCGCCGTAGCCGGCCGTCTCGACCGCGAGCGAGGCGTAGCCGATAGCCCGCGCGAGTACATTTGCCCGGATTGTGAGCGACTGGATCTTCGCCAGCGGTATGGTCCCGGAGTAGCGCTGGAGCAGTCCTCGCTCGTAGCGGAGCTCATCATCCCCCTGAGTAAGCCGGAAGCCATAGTAGTTTGTGACGGCGACGGCGCCGCTCAGGGCCGCCGACAAGAGGTAGAAACCAACCAGCAACAGTGGCGCGACCACCAGAGACGAGCCGACAACCCGGGGATCGAGCCGGGTCGCCAGCGATGGCGCGATGATCGAGAGCGCCACTGACAGCACCGGTACCAGCCGGAGGTCAACCGAGACCGTGCCCAGCAGGAACAGCTCCTTCATTCCGATTGCGAACGTTTCCTGCCCCTCCTCGGCTGGCTCGTCCGTCGCCTCGGTGCTACGCTTCAGTCGGCTGATTTCGTCCTGGAGGCGCTGGGCTTCCTCGCTGCCGACGTACTGGAGACTCGCTTCCGTATCGCTCCCGCCGGCGGTCTCGATGCCGACAGCTGCGATGCCGAGCACCCGACCGACGGCGGTGCTGGTGATATCCACGTTCTGGACCCTGTCCAGCGGTATCTCTCGGTTGCGCCGCGAGAGCACGCCGGAGTTGATGTCGAGGCTGTCCTCTGTGAGTTCGTACTCGAATCGCCGGTAGTACAGCAGCTGGTAGCCGCCGGCCAGCACCAACGCTGCGGCGACTAGCCCGGCCACTTGGAGGGAGCCTAGGCCGCCGACCTGGGAGGAGCCGACGGTCAGGAAGATCAGCACCCATGCCAGCCGAGCGACGGTGGCGCCGGTGCGGTAGACGACTGAGAGTGGGTGGAGCCGCATCGATCACACCGCGTCGTCGCCCTCGGCGGCAATGGCGAGGCGTTTCAACCGGCGCTGGAGTCCTTCGGCCTCCTCGGGGGTGAGACCGGGGACGGAGACGTCCGCCCCCCGGGAGCCGGCGGTGTACACCACCGTTGTCGCCAGGCCGGCGAGCCGCTCGACGGGGCCTCGTGAGGCGTCGACGTGCTGGATACGGACGTACGGGACGACGGTCGTCACGTGGGTGAACACGCCCCGCTCGAGAAACAGCGAGTCTGCCTGCACTTGATAGGACCATCGCCGGTAGCGCAGCAGGGCGTGAACGCTGCCGGCTGCCGCCAGTACGGTAGTCACAGCGCCGCCGGGCCAGGCTGGGCCAAACGCCAGCGCCGACCCGACGCTTACTACGGCGCCGAGTAGTACCGCCGACAGCAGTGACTGCCCAATCCAGACCAGCCGCACGCGCGGGTTCAGCGACTGTACTGGCCCGGTGAGCGACGCGACGTCAATCTCCTCGGGATTGATCGTCGCTGTGTTCCGCTCAGTCACCGCCGCGTCTATGTCCTCGCCTAATGGGTCCGACGTCGGCTGCGGGCCGCGGTCGTCCGGTCCCGTGGTGGGCGAACTGTCGGCCTCCCCGGCGTCGGCCGTCATGCTTCCCGTTCGGTCCGGCCGGCGTTTATGTTGTCCGGTCGCTCCGCGCGTCCGACAGTTCGGACCCGCCCTGCCCGCACGTCGATCGGCTCGGCGTAGAGCAGGTGGGGCTTGCCCGCTCGGTCGTCGAACCCGTTTGCCGCGAACGTACCGTTCCGGGCGATGGTGGCACTCGCCCGGCGGAGCCGCCAGAGGTCGTGCTCGATGTCGCCGGCCCACAGCCGCCCCCGGTCGTCAGCGGTGAAAAAGCGGTAGCGCTCGACGAGGAATGACTCCAGCGAGCCCGGTTCGGCGGTGAACACCTCCCCTTCTGGGCGGTAGCGTGCGTCGAACGATAGCGGCGGCTTGCCCGCATGGGTGCGGTGGCTCCGGAATCGTACCTCGTCGTTACGGCGATTGATCGTCATCCGGGCGCGGTAGTACGGCAGCCGGAACGCTGAGCGGGCGACGCTCACGCCGATACGGTCCTCGGCGTCGAGGCTGAAGAAGTACACCCCCATCTCCCCATCCCGCTTGACGTACGTCCGGAGATTCAGTTCCCCGAACGACAGCCCCACGGGCGAACCGCGCGGGCGCAGATCCGCCATCTCGAAGGGGACAACGCCGAGGTACGCCCGGCCATCGTAGGTATCGACCTCCAGCCCCGCCGGGAGCCGTTCGTCGACGACGGCCGGCTCCACCGGCCAGTGGGCGAACAGCGTGTCGCGCCACGTCATCTCTAGGAGAGCAATCATACCGAACGTAACGGCGTGCGACGGTTGGGACTGTCGTTCACTGGTGAGTAGTTTGATACCGCCGGCCGGTTACCCAACTGTATGAAGCTGTCCGACCGTGCGGTCGCGCGGACCGGGGCGACCGTCGTGGCGGTCGCGCTGGGGGCGAACCTTGCCATCCGCGCGCTTGCCGGGTTGGGCGGGTTGGTGCCGGCCGGGTTCGGGCCGCTGGCGTGGGGACAGGTGGCAGGCGCGACGCTGGTCGGTGCCGGGGGCGCCGCCTTGGTCTACTTTCTACTGAACCGCACCACCGAGCGACCGGCTCGCAACTTCACCGCCGTCGCCATTGTCGTTTTCCTTGCGTCGCTAATCCCACTGCTCTGGCGGGGAGCCGGGGTCGGTCCCGGGACGCTGGTCGTGCTGTTCTTCCTCCACGCGGCGCCGGCGGTCGCCAGCGTCGCCGCCTTCTCGCTGGCGAGCAGTTGAGCTTTGAGCGGTCGTGTCCTATCGCTTCCCTGGAACTTCCGGCTGATTCACCGGACCGGTATCCGGCCTGTGGGGTGGCCCACCACTCGGTATCAGTCCACGACGACGGACTGATGACGAACCTGCTGGACACCGAGCGCTACCGACGGGTTTGCTTCGAGCCAGTCGATAGCTCGCGGATGCGGTTCTACCGCTACACCCACGGCCAGACCAGGTGACCACTCACTCGTGGCCGGAGACGGGCACCGGCTCGTAGGGCTCTTCGAGGTACGCCACGTCGCTGTCCGAGAGGTCGATCTCTAGTGCCTCGACGGCCTCCTTGAGGTGCTGGACGCTGGTGGTCCCGACGATGGGGGCGGTAACGATGTCCTTCGAGAGCACCCACGCCAGTCCGATCTGGGCCATTGTGGCGCCGTACTCGGCGGCCAATTCCTCGACCCGCTCGTTCACCTCGCGACCGCCCCCCTCGAAGTAGGGGTGTGCCTGCGCGTAGGAGTCCGATGCCCCGCGGGTGGTAGCGTCGTGCTCCTCGTGTGGCCGTGTCAGATAGCCTCGCGCGAGGGGGGACCACGGGATGACGCCGACACCCTCTCGCTCACAGAGGGGGAGCATCTCCCGTTCCTCCTCGCGGTACAGCAGGTTGTAATGGTTCTGCATCGTGACGAACCGCTCGAGGTCGTGCTGGTCGGCGGTCGCGAGGGCGTTGGCGAACTGGTAGGCCCACATCGAGGAGGCGCCGAGATAGCGCACTTGGCCTCGTCGGACGGCGTCGTCAAGGGTTCGCAGCGTCTCTTCGATGGGGGTGTCGTAGTCC